>NZ_JBQSXL010000022.1:0-73661 GCF_052378165.1 Halomonas sp. AOP30-A1-24 | reverse complement strand
CGTTGCCGCAAGAAGAAAAATCGACAGTGGCACACGGCTTAGCCCAGCTGCAAAATTGATCACCGCGTGAGGAAAACCCGGCAAGACACGAAGTGCGCACTGGGTTAATAGATCTCCCCTGTCCTGAAGCGTTTGCATGACTTTTAGGGTTAGCCCTTTGGGTTGCCATGCGCTACGGGTATGTGCCGCTAGCTGATGGCCGCCAAACGCGCCCGCCACACTTCCAAGTGTCAGCATAATGGTGGCAACGACAGGTGGGTAAAAGGGTGCAATTAGCCAAAAACCAATACTCCCGGGCAACCCAGCAGCCAGGGTAACGGCCATAAGAACAACCACCCCAACCACTACTGCGGGATGATGTGCCCATTCGTCAACGGTATGCCTGACCGCCATTAAATCCGGCGAGTGCCAAAACCACACATACGCCAGTATGGCTATAACGCCAACGGCTATCGCCAAACGCCACACAATACGAAAGGCATTACGCATTCAGCCTAGCCTCAACACGTTCAAGAATTTGCCGACTCACTTTACCTACGAGCGGCTTCGCTGCTTTATTAACGGCTTTTTCCATAAAGCGATTATGAATCTCATAACCAAGCGTGAGTGATACTTCTGTCCCTTCTGGCACTTCACGCAGCCGGTAGCGCCCCTGATTTTTCACCCCATCAAGCGACTCCCAAGCCAGTGTATGCGGCGCCTGAATCTCAGTCACTTCCACGTCAAATGCCCAGTCCATACCTACTGCACGGACATGCCAGCGAAAGCGATCGTCCCCCAACACATCAATGGAACGTATTAAATCAGAATAATCAGCAAAATCTTCCACGCGGCGCAATAACTCAAATACGCGCTCAGGTGATGCTTTAACAATTTCACTGTGCTCTATGGTGGCCATGATCCCCTCGAACCGCTGAAAACTAACTGTTAACCGCTAAGCTACCTGTAAACCGAAGCACCATCTGTAACCGCAGGAAACGATAAGCTTAGCAAAACAATGAGCGTAGCATGCTGCTCAATTTATCGGGAATGACGAATAAGGAGAGACGATCATTCAGACTACGGCTGGTCAGATACGTTCTCATTGCGTAAACTGCCGCCCTCCCGGACCGGACCCCGGCACTCCGTGCAGCCTTATCGCGCACGAAAAATTCTCCGACAGCGAGCACTATTTATGTCCAGTACGTTTTCTCTCCCTTCTACGTCACCGACAGCGACGGTGGTTATCTATTCCGGCGGCATGGACTCCTATACGGTGCTTCACCGCGCACTGCATGAAGGACTGGAGGTCCACGCACTATCTTTTGACTATGGCCAACGTCACGCACGCGAGCTGGATGTGGCTACGCAAGTGTGCCGTCAGTTGGGTATTCCTCACCAGATAGTCGACATTCGAGCCATTCACGGTTTGATCGATAACTCCGCACTGACCAACGCTGACCAGGCCATGCCGACGGGTGACTACGCAGATGATAATTTGCGCGCCACTGTCGTTCCCAATCGCAATATGATTTTACTGTCCCTGGCAATTGCCAAAGCGGTCAACATAGGCGCTGGGCGCGTGGATTATGGCGCCCATGGCGGTGACCATGTTTTATACCCGGATTGTCGCCCCGAGTTTGTCGATGCCATGAATCACGTGGCGGGTATTGCCAACTTTGAGTACGTTACGCTGCATGCCCCTTACCTCTACTCATCAAAAGCGGATATTTTACGCGATGGCTTGTCCATGGGGCTTGATTACCAGCATACCTGGACCTGTTATGAAGGACGTGCGTTAGCGTGTGGTCAGTGCGGCAGCTGCCGAGAGCGCTTGGGGGCCTTTGCCGCTAACAATGTGCTCGACCCCTTGGCTTACGATGCGACAGTTCAGGTGAATCGCTGATGTATCACGTTAAAGAAGCCTTTTACACGCTACAGGGCGAAGGCGCACAAGCGGGTCGTGCCAGCGTTTTTTGCCGTTTTAGTGGCTGCAATTTGTGGTCAGGCCGTGAAGTGGATCGCGCTCATGCAAAATGTACCTTTTGCGATACCGATTTTATCGGTACTGACGGACAAAACGGCGGGCAGTTCGCAACAGCGGCCGAGCTGGCTGCGCATATTAATGCGCTCTGGCCAAAAGGTAGCGCGAATGCCACCCCGTATGTGGTGTTTACCGGCGGCGAGCCTCTGCTCCAACTGGATACACCGTTAATTGACAAGCTACACCAGCAGGGCTTTGAAGTAGCCGTTGAAACGAACGGTACGTTGCGGCCCCCTCCCGGTATTGATTGGTTATGCGTTAGCCCCAAAAGTAGTAACCCTTTGGTCATTACGCAGGGAAATGAATTAAAACTTGTTTATCCGCAGGCTGATGCATTGCCCCCGGTCTTCGAAAACCTTGCGTTTACTCACTTTTTTTGCAGCCCATGGATGTAAGCCCGTTAGGGCAACAGTCCGACACCATCGCCCAGGCAACGGATTACTGTATGGCTAACCCACAATGGCGCCTTACGCTTCAAATTCACAAAATCGCAGGGTTTGACTAATGGCTCTCTTTGTAAATCAGTTAACCCATATGGATGTCTCTGCCTGGTGCCCAACGCGCGGACTCATCGGCTGCAGCTGGCAAGTAGATGCGCTCCTTGAAGGCGCCTTGGGTGAAGACGGCATGCTATTTGATTTTGGCGAGGTAAAGCCCTGGATCAAACACACCCTGGACAGCGGCCTCGACCATACGCTTCTGGTGCCCACGCAGGCGCCCGGTGTAAGCATTACTGATTGCGAGGAAGGCCTCTGCGTTCGCACCGAAACCATGGAAGTTCGTGGGCCTGTCGAAGCCTTTAGCCTGCTTCCCTGGGCATCTATTACGCTTGAAGAGGTAGCGGCGCATTTAAGTGGCGAGTTGACCGCAGAGCGCCCCGTCAATGTTGACCGTGTCACACTAACGTTAAGTGATGAAGCTACGACCGGAGCAGCCTATGGCTATAGCCATGGCCTTAAACGACACCAGGGCAATTGCCAACGTATTGCCCACGGCCACCGCTCCAGACTCTCTATTTGGCAATCGGGCACGCGTCAACCTGAGCTGGAAGCTCGCTGGGCACACTGGCTGGATAACCGCTACCTACTTGAACAAGCGGATATTGAACACCAGGACGATGTGTTCTTGACCTGTCGTTACCAGGCCGCCCAGGGAGACTTTTCCATTCGCCTGCCAGCAGACCGCTGTGCGGTATTGCCGGGCCCCACTACCGTTGAGAATATCGCCATCTGGCTGGCACGTAGCATCGCCGATGAAAGCGGCCACGCCACACGCGTTCAAGCATTCGAGGGGATTAACAAAGGTGCCTTTGCGGAATTTACGCCATGAGCGAGGCAGGTATTATCGTTAAGCAAAGCGCTGGCTGCCGGGCAGGTTGCGGAGCTTGCTGTATAGCGCCGTCCATCAGCTCACCGATTCCAGGGATGCCTCAAGGCAAGCCTGCTGGGGTTCGCTGCATTCAGTTGGATGAGCAGAATCTATGTCGGCTTTTTGGCGATGCAAGCCGCCCCACCGTATGCGCCAACTTTAACTTTGATGCCAGCGTTTGTGGCGAGCACCGTGATCAGGCACTCGCCACCCTTGCATACCTCGAAACAGCAACGGGATAACCCCTAACCTTCTACACCCGCAGGCTGGGTCAAACGACGATCCAGCAGGCTCACCCAACGCACCAGCACCGGCGCATCGCTATGGCTAACATCATTCAGCAAATGTCGGAACGACTCTTTGGCAGTAGGGTCGCCCGGCTCAATGTGCATCAACCATAGTTCAAGCGCCGCCAGCTCCTGGTGGCGGTTCCCATTCTCTCGGGATTGGCTGATGGCCATCTCGGCAAGCGCCCTAACCCCATTCGCAGGATGTCCAAGCTGATGCCGAACGCTCGCCAGCAGCGTCGCTAGCTCAGGCAAAAACAGCGTGGTACGCTCGCGGGCGATCACAAGGCATTGATCCAAATAGTCTTCTGCGGCATCAAGCTCACCCAGCTCAATACAGGCATCGATATACCATAATGAGGGCCGCTGGTAGCGGTCGCTCCCTTTAAGCTCGGTCATCCGCTCAAGGCTTTCGCGTATTTGTGCAAGCCCTCCTTGGTCCCCTGCTAACGCGCGCTGCCATCCCAACACCGCTTGGGCCGAGATTTGCCATAATTGCAAGTCGGGCGTGACGGTCATGGCTGCCGCCCTCTCCGCCTGGCGCGCCGCCAGGTGCACATGCCCTAACTGACGATAGAGGGAAGCCGCGAATAACAGCGACATTGCCAGCGTTCCCGGGTGGCCAATTTTTTCCGCCAACCGAAGCGCCGCCGATACTTGCCGCTCTGCCCGCTGATAGTCGCCCCGTAAACAGAGCGCCCAACCTTGAAAACACGCTGCCGTTACCTGCGGGTGATCAGAGAACGGCAACCACTCAATCATCATTTGTGCATTGAGCGGATCAATTTCATCCAGATGATCGTGGGCCTGCTGGATACGTCCTGCCCAGTACTCGCATTGAGCGCGTGCATAATCCGCTAAACGGCGATAGCGCGGGTCTTCCAGTCGCTCCGCGATATCCGCAAGCGTCGAGGCAAGCGCAAACGCATCGGCATGCGCATAGCGCTGGCTGCGCCCTACCCAGAGCCCCCACTTAACCAGAAAGACCTGCTCAAGCTCTTCAGGGTCATCCAGCATATCACTGCCGGACTCACGCAGTAGCTCTCGGGCGCGAACAAAACTTTCATGAGCGATGGGTGAGCCGTGCCCTTCCAGGGAAAATGCGGCCTGGCCACGTACCGTAAGCAGACTAACCTCGCGCTCTATCTCATGCTCAACATGGCGCAAGCTTGCCAACCCTGCGTCGGCCATCCGCAACGCCGTTCGGTTAGCACTGACCTTTAGCGCCTCGCGAGCAGAAAGCTCAAAATAGCGTGCGCCGCGTGCGTAATGACCGCTTCTACGCAAGTGCGCAGCAAAGTCGCCAGGATGGCGGCTAATCCACATGGGGAAACGCTCTTCAATTAGCGTAACGACCTGCTGATGCAGTTTGACGCGTACATCGCGCGGGCAGGAGAGATAGGCGGCTTCCTGAAGAAGCTGATGGCTAAATTGGCACTCTTGCTCACCGAGCTCTTTATTAACGGGCTCAATGATCTCGAGCTGACGCATATGCTCAAGCGCTTGCGTTAGTCGAGCGGGCTCCCAGCCGCTGCACTCCAACAAAAAGTCCAGCCGGAAACGTCTGCCAAGCACTGCCGCCACGTGGGCAATCGCGCGGTCGGCCTCCAACTGATCAATACGGCTGGCTAGCAAGCCCAGCAGCCCTTTCGGCAGCTCATCAAATTGGATACTACGCCCTTCACGACGGTCCATGTCCAGACGTCGGCAAATTTCCTGCATGTAAAGCGGCACGCCATCGCACCGCTCTATGATCTGGTTACGCAGCCGGGGGCTTAAATGTATGCGATAGCGGCGTGACAGCTGGGAAAGCAGGCGTGACGATTGCTGAACGTCCAACTTACCCAACGTGATCTGCTGGTCCCAGTGAAGCTTAACCGGTAAGGGTTCACGGCCATGATGACTGGCAATCAGCATAAACGCCGTATTGATAGGCAAGCGCGCCTGAAGGCCTGCCAGCACTTTAAAGGAGGGCTCATCAATCCATTGAAGATCATCAATCATTAGCACCAGCGTACGTTCACTGGTTTTCTGCTCAATCAAGCGATGTAACAACTGTACGACCAGCTCCGCCGCCTCACCGTTTTGCGCAAGTTGCGCCACCTCTTGAACGTCCCTAACCCCAAGCGCCTCTTCAAACAGGTGCTGTTGGCTCTTTTCTAAAAGTCCCAAGCCCAGCGTTGTTTGCATGGCATGCAAGGTATCCAGCGCAGGTGGCGCATTTAGATACCAGGCCACCAGGCTGCGGGCAATGCCGTAAGGTTCAAGTACGGATAATCGCGTCGTTGGCTGCCAACAAATCGCGGCATCGCGACTTAATTCAAGCTGACGAAACCCCACCATGAGCGCAGATTTCCCCATGCCCGAAGCACCTCGGACAAGCACACTTTGGCGCAGCCCAATTCCCGCCCGCGCCAAGGCATCGCGGAGCGTACGCAGCGGGGCCTCACGCCCCACCAGGCTCGGCGGGAGCGCATCACGCCCCCCCTCGTTTTGCCCCAGGACCAGCGCGCGCAGGCGAATACGCCCATCGCTTGCCACCAGCCGAGACACCAGTCGTGGCTGTAGATCAAGCGCGGGGGGCATGTGCTGGCTGGCCTCCTGAGAAATGACCAGCTCACTGCCCTCTGCCGCACTCATTAGCTCCAAGGCAACTTGCGTCACCTGACCAAGCGGGTCCGCCAGCTGACGCTCTGCCAAATAGACGACCCGCCCGCTATTTAACCCGGCGGCAAGCTCAAAGGAAGGCGGCTCACCTTCCCCTTCCCAGTGGCGCGCCGACTCTTGCGGCAGCGCGTGTTGACAGTGTTCGTAAAGCGCTACCAGCTCCGCAAGCTGGTGTGCGGGTCCATGGGTACCAAAACAGGCAAGCCCGAGTCCTCCGGTAGCCCCAGGTAACCAGAACCCTCCCAGATGATGACACTGCTGCTCTAACCAACGCAGTAACTCCAGCTGCAGGCCCAGACAGCTACGCACTGCCGCACGCTCCTGCCAGTCGCCCTTCAAGCGCAGCCGAATCGCCATCACGGAGAGCTGGCGCAGTTCGATTTCATCGTCGCGCAGCGGCTTGCTGTCCGCTGCCAATACGCGCGAAAAAGCACCCTGAGGGGACATGGCACGAGGGTCATGCGGCCCATCCGACCAATAACTTGCGAGCTGTAAAAAACTGGGCTCAGGCTGCTGCCCCGAAAGTGCTAATAGCTGTAAATAACCATTGTATTGCTCGTGAGCAGCAGCGATTTGGTTCTGCTCGGCAAGCTGGCGTACCAGGCGCTCATGAAAAGGTGCATAGCCAGAAAAGCGGCTTACCAGGCCTTCAAGCATTACATCTGGCGCATCCTCATGGGCTTCCAGGACCTGCTCAGCAAAGCGAATGACGCGCTGACGCCATTCGTTGCGCACTTGTACGAGCCACCGCTGAAATTCGCTACAGCTGGTTAGCTGGAGCTCCTCAACGAGGTCCCCTTGATAGCAGGTCAGCACCGCTTCGAGCGTTGCTAGCTCGCGGGGGCCTTCCAGCAGTTGCTGCAGTTCATGTAAATCGATGCGCCAAGTCGCTGGCAGGTCAAAAGCGATGGTTTGGCGCGACACTTTCAAGACGTGATCAGCGTTATCCCCGAGCGAATGACGCAGGCAGTGCAGAGCATGGCGCAAGTTAGTTCTGCCTGATGAAAGCCCTTGGTCAGGCCATAACAGCTCGGCGAGCACCGAGCGGTTCACCGGCTGGCGGTGAAGCAGTAAGTAGACTAACAGCGCTTTGACTTTGTCATAGCTAAAGTGGGTTAGTACACCATCCCCCTGAGAGAGGGAAAAATGACCAAAGAGGATTAGCTGATCAGACTCACGAGTATCGCGCATGATACATATCCTGCCTGGGCTAGTGGTGTATTAAGCGGGTACACCACTATGAAAACGAAAAGCCGTATCGGGTGACGTTATCAGCTCTGCTTCCCGGGCCACTAAAAAAGCAATTCTTTCATCAATGGAAGCGTTAGTTTGCTGCTGCGCAAGCAGTAGATAGTCTTCAAAATGACGCCCTTCGGACTTAACCAGCGTGCGATAAAATTTAGCCAACTCTTCATCCAGGTAAGGAATCAAGCGAGCAAAACGCTCGCAACTGCGTGCTTCTATTAAGGCGCCAATAATGAGGATATCAATAAGACGCTCTGGATCATTACTGCGCACATGGCGTCGCAGGCCCTCAGCGTATCGGGAAGCGGTTAAATGCTTGTATTCAACGCCGCGCTTCTCCATTAAACCCACAACTTGCTCAAAGTGCAGCAATTCTTCGCGGGCGAGTTGAGACATTTTGCTCAATAAAAGAGGTTGGTCTACATAACGATACAGCAAGCTCATGGCCGTCGAGGCGGCCTTTTTCTCACACTGAGCGTGGTCAACGAGCAGTATTTCCGGGTTATCTAGCGCCCATTTAAGCCAGCTGTCGGGCGTTATGCAGGCAAGAAATTCATTTAAACTTTCGGGCAACAAGTCATCTGCTTGAAGCTTATGGTCTGCGGGTGTTAATTCCGGCAATTGCATTGACATAACGTTCTTCCGAGCATTTTTTCATAATTGTACAATATTTAAACGCCGATAGCGTTCACCTCGTTCCTGGTCCGCAAGAACGACGCCATGCCATGTCTCTTGGGTACGTATTGCTGGTCACCGCTAATAGTAATAGCTAATTAGTAACAACAATGGCGCTCTACGCTTCGCTGTGAGGTTAGTTCAACCTGGAAAGCAACCGTAACGCTATAGCGTCCAAGCCATGGTAACGCGGCGCAACCGCAATCACACCTTTAGCGTGCTCGGGCCCACCACACCCTGCCAGAAAGTGCCCCAAACGGCCAAAATACAGGCCTTTAAAGCGGTATTTTTTGTGTATCAACACAAAGTACAACACCTGCCTATCGCCTTCTTCTTAACATTGTCGACAGTTTGCCGTAGAATCCGTGTCATCCAACCAGACGCTGTTTCCAAGCGTATGTCATGTGTCCGAGCGCACGCTCAAACACCGTGAAAATGTGTGTTCGCCACCATAAAGCAGATGAGAGGGCCCCAACGTGCTTGAAGCATATCGCCAACATGTCGAGGAACGCGCCGCTGAAGGCGTACCACCCAAGCCTCTAAACGCCGAGCAAGTTGCCGCCTTAATTGAGCTGCTAAAAACCCCACCGGCGGGTGAAGAGGAATTTGTTCTTGACCTGATCACCAACCGGGTTCCGCCGGGCGTCGATGAAGCCGCTTATGTGAAAGCGGGCTTTCTTACTGCCATCGCCAAGGGCGAAGCAACCTCTCCGCTGATCGATAAAATCCACGCGGTTAAGCTGCTGGGCACCATGCAAGGCGGTTACAACATCGTCTCCATGGTAGAGCTTTTGGATAACGAAGAGCTAGCGCGTGAAGCCGGCGAACAGCTCAAGCATACCCTACTGATGTTTGATGCCTTTCATGATGTTGAAGAGCGTGCCAAAAAGGGTAACAGCGTTGCCAAGGACGTTATTCAGTCCTGGGCAGAAGCAGAGTGGTACCTTTCCAAGCCTGCTTTAGAAGAAAAAATCACCCTAACCGTCTTTAAGGTGCCGGGTGAAACCAACACGGATGATCTGTCACCAGCACCCGACGCCTGGTCGCGCCCCGATATCCCGCTGCACGCTAATGCCATGCTCAAAAACGAGCGTGACGGCATTGTGCCTGAAGTACCGGGCTCCATGGGTCCGCTCAAGCAAATTGAAGAAGTCAAAGCCAAAGGCTTCCCGGTTGCTTATGTCGGTGATGTTGTGGGTACGGGCTCTTCACGTAAATCAGCCACTAACTCCGTGCTGTGGTTCTTTGGTGACGATATCCCTTACGTTCCCAACAAGCGCGCTGGCGGCTTCTGTTTTGGTAGCAAAATTGCTCCGATCTTCTTTAACACCATGGAAGATTCTGGCGCACTCCCGATTGAACTGGACGTATCAAAGCTGGAAATGGGCGATGTCATTGACGTCTACCCCTACGAAGGCAAGGTATGCAAGCACGGCACTGATGAAGTGCTCACCACGTTTGCGTTGAAAACGCAGTTGATCCTTGACGAAGTACGCGCTGGCGGCCGTATTCCTCTGATCATCGGCCGCGGCCTGACGGGCAAAGCACGTGAGTCCCTTGGCCTTGAGCCTTCTGACGTATTCCGCCTCCCGGAACAGCCCAAAGACACCGGCAAGGGCTTTACCCTGGCGCAGAAAATGGTCGGTAAGGCGTGCGGCCTGGAAGGCGTTCGTCCGGGGATGTACTGCGAGCCCAAAATGTCCACCGTCGGCTCCCAGGATACCACTGGCCCGATGACACGTGACGAGCTGAAAGACCTGGCATGCCTGGGCTTCCAAGCGGACCTAGTCATGCAGTCATTCTGCCACACGGCGGCCTATCCGAAGCCGGTGGACGTAGACACTCACCACACGCTGCCTGACTTCATTATGAACCGCGGCGGTGTATCGCTGCGTCCTGGCGACGGCATCATCCACAGCTGGCTGAACCGCATGCTGCTGCCAGACACAGTAGGTACCGGTGGCGACTCGCACACTCGCTTCCCGCTGGGCATCTCGTTCCCGGCTGGTTCTGGCCTGGTAGCTTTCGCTGCTGCCACCGGCGTTATGCCGCTGGATATGCCGGAATCCGTACTGGTTCGCTTTAAAGGCAAGCGCCAGCCTGGCGTTACCCTGCGTGACCTGGTTCACGCCATTCCGCTTTACGGCATCAAGCAAGGTCTTCTGACCGTTGACAAGGCCAACAAGAAGAATGCGTTCTCTGGCCGCGTACTGGAAATTGAAGGCCTTGAAGACTTAACGGTCGAGCAGGCGTTTGAGCTTTCCGACGCCTCTGCTGAGCGCTCTGCCGCTGGCTGTACTATTACGCTGTCTGATGAGAGCGTTACCGAGTACCTGAAATCCAACATCACACTGCTGAAGTGGATGATTGCCAACGGCTATGGCGATGAGCGTACTATCAGCCGTCGTATCGAGGGTATGGAAGCGTGGCTTGCCGACCCGAGCCTGATGCGTGCCGATGCGGATGCCGAATACGCCGAAGTCATCGAAATCGATTTGTCCGAGATTAAAGAGCCCGTGCTTTGCGCACCTAACGATCCTGACGACGCTCGTTTACTGTCAGACGTTGCGGGCGAAAAGATTGATGAAGTATTTATCGGCTCGTGCATGACCAACATTGGTCATTTCCGTGCAGCGGGTAAATTACTTGAAAAGCAGCCTGCAGGCAGCCTCAAAACTCGCCTGTGGCTGGCACCGCCGACCAAAATGGATCAGCACCAGCTGACCGAAGAGGGTTACTACGGCATTTATGGTCGTGCCGGTGCGCGTATGGAAATGCCGGGATGCTCGCTGTGTATGGGTAACCAGGCACGCGTTGCGGCAAAAAGCACCGTTGTGTCTACGTCTACACGTAACTTCCCGAACCGTCTGGGCGATGGTGCCAACGTGTACCTTGCCTCGGCGGAACTCGCCGCGGTTGCCGCGGTGGAAGGTCGCCTGCCAAGCGTTGAAGAGTATCAGCGTTACATGAGTGAATTTGACGCCATGGCAGGAGAGATCTATCGTTATATGAACTTCCACGAAATTGAGGAGTATCAGAAAATCGCCTCAAACGTGATTCCGGTTGCTCAAGAAGCGTAACCACCCTATCGCCGATGCTCGCACCATCACAGACTTAATGAAGTTTCGTTAATTCTGAGACGATGACCGAACGCCCCACAACCTCTCGTTGTGGGGCGTTTTTATTACCGCAAGAGGTCGTCGACTTGCGAGGGCTTCCGGATACTGCCACTCTGTTAGTTCATCCTTATGATTTAAAAAGACAATGCAGCCACTGACACATCTTGGCTCGGCCTTAATGAAGACACTGCGCGATCATCTACGCCCCTTGATCGCCTATCATTTGTTTTTTACCTTACTTGCCTCTGCCCTGTTATTACCCGTGATTGGGTGGATAACCCAAGGTCTGCTCGCTCAATTAAAGCGTACAGTGATTACCAATGACGAGCTGATCAGCCTGCTGTTTAGCCCGCTGGGCCTAGCTTGCATGCTGGTCGGCCTGGTTTTCACCTTTCTCATTCTTTACTGGCAACAGGCTGGTATGCTCCAAGTCGCCGTTCGGCCTCGAGGCAATCATTACCGGTTAGCCTTTGATGCACTCTGGTTAAGCGTTCGTCGCCTCCCCGCGCTGGCAGGATTAGTCGTGTTACAGGTGGGCACGCACCTTTTACTGCTGGCCCCTTTCATGGCCGCACTTGCATGGCTTTATAGTGTTTGGCTAAGCGGCCTGGACCCTTACTATTTACAGCGCGTCATGCCACCTGTGCTTTGGTACTTTATTGCCTGCGCGCTGCCGCTTGTAGTGGCCTGGCTAAGCTTAGCGGCCTGGCTTTATCTGCGTTGGCTGTTGGCGCTTCCGTTAGTGGCGCTTGATAACTACAGCCCGTTACGCGCCTTGACGCGCAGTTTTCATTTAACCAAAGGCTGGCACCGCTCCATTGGCGCGGCCGTGCTCATCCTGTTACTGCTCATTATTGCGCTACCTGTTATCACCACCATCGCCTTTGATGCACTGGTGACGCCGCTCCTCTGGTGGTTACCAGAACACAATGCGTTTCTAATTCCCATCATGTTTGCCTATTTAACAGGCTATCTGCTGCTAACCCTCGCCGTTACCTTTATCGGTATTGCGGCTAACGCACTGCTTTCTGCTTGTTTGTACCTTCAGTTAGCGCATCACAAGATGCGCCCTGCTCCTCCATCAAAAATCGTCCTCCCGGGCCGATTTGCCTGGGCGGTTGAACTTAGCGTATTGCTACTGGCCGCCTTACAAGCCTGGTGGATCCTGAATAGTTTTGAGCTACGCGACAATGTAAAGGTGTTCGCGCACCGTGGTAGCTCAATGGTCGCCCCCGAAAACACCTTGGCCGCGGTTGACCAGGCCATCGTCGATAAGGCTGACGCCGTAGAGCTAGATGTTCGCTTATCCGCCGATGGGCAGGTCATGATTTACCATGACCGGAGCCTGGCAAGATTAACCGGTGATAACAGAGAATTCGGCGACTTAACGCGTGAAGAGCTTAGTCAGTACGACATAGGCAGTTGGTTCGGTGATGCTTTTCAAAACGAGCCTATCGCAGGCCTGGATGAGGTACTCGAACGCGTGCGTGGCCATGCTGGGTTGATGATCGACATGAAAGCGCTGCCCGGCGAGGAACAAGCACTTGCTGCTGCAGTCATTGCTCTGCTGCGTGCTGAAACCGATATGCGCTATGCCTGCTGGGCTAAAAGCAGTCATCCTATAACAGCGTATGGGGAGTGCGGCTTTCCCAATGCAATGCTGGAGATGCGGGTAGCCACGATGACGCCATCACTGTCTGCCCACATCAAACGCCAAGCGCCTGAACTACGCGTCACACTGCTGGCACAATTAATCCTGCCAGGCACGCTGGACCGCCGAAGCTTCGATGCCCTGGGGCTTCGCCATAACCGTATTACAGCAGAGGAAGTGCGTCTTGCAGCGCTTTATGGCTATGAGATACACGCCTGGACAGTCAATGACCGGGCAAGAATGTCTACACTGATCGATTTAGGGGTTGATGCGATTATTACCGACTATCCCGCGCGTTTACGTGAATTGATTGAAGAGCGGCGAGCGTTAAGCGATGGGGAACTTCTGTTGGTGAGGCTGCGCAATTGGCTACGTCAGTGACGTGTACTTAAACACGCCACTGACAGCTCATTTCGTAAAGCCAAGTGGGATCAATCGCCCATAACAACACCTTCGCGACGCGGGTCGGCACCGCCAAACAGCGTCCCATCCTCCAGCCTACGGATAGCCTGAAGCCCACTGGTTAGCTCTCTTTCACTGATGGTATGACCGTACTCCTCAAGCACTTCCAGGGTCGCTTCCGGGAAGCCTCCCTCTTCCAAATAAACATCGCCTCCCATGGTAATGGCGTGAGGCAAATTGAGCGCTTCTTGTGCACTCATCCCCCAATCACGCATCGCCACTAACGTGCGGGCGGTGTAATGAATAATAGCCGCACCACCCGGCGATCCCAGGCTTGCCACCAGTTCGCCCGACTCTTTATCGAAGACGAGTGTTGGGCTCATGCTTGAACGCGGGCGCTTGCCAGGCTCAACCCGATTAGCAACCAGCTCGCCGTCCACCTCTGGGGTAAACGAAAAGTCGGTCAACTCGTTATTAAGCAGGTACCCACCCGGCAGCCCGGTTCCTCCATCAGCAAGGATGCGCGAACCAAACGCCTGCTCAATAGACGTGGTCATCGCCACAGCATTGCCTTCAGCATCAATAATACTGATATGGCTAGTGCCATATTCCGGCTGATCCGGCTGTGAGGCAAAGCTAACATCAAGCTCACCGGGGTTCCCTGGCTCCGCACTATCGCCCATGCTGGTGTCGCCAATTAACTTACTACGCTCTGAAAGATAGTCAGGCGCCAGCATTAATGACCAGTCCCCACCCGGCGCCTCTACGAACTCAGGGTCCGCGATATAACGTCCGCGATCAGCGAAGGCCAGCCGAGAAGCCTCCAAAAACTGATGCAGCCAACCACTGCTGGATACGCCGTTATCCAAGGGTGCTTCCAACAACGGCTGCTGATCTAAAAGGCCCAGTATTTGCATAATGGTAATATGCCCAGACGAAGGCGGAGGGAATCCGCACACTTCCCACTGTTGCCATGGCGTACACAGCGGTTCCCGCTCAATTGTCTGGTAGCCGCCAACATCCTCAAGGGTCATGCTGCCTGGCCGCACCGGGTGGTTCTGTACACGATTTACTAAATCCTCAGCAATGTCGCCCTCATAAAAGGCCGCGCTGCCGTTGGTCGCAATTTGGCGCAATATGCTCGCCAACGCCGGGTTTTTTAACGTGTCGCCAACCGCTAGCGGCTCGCCGTTAGGCTGGTAATAGAAGTTCTCGGCGAGCGGGTCACTACGTAACGCTTCATCATTGGCAAGGCTGGTGTGCAGCCGTTGACTAACGGCAAATCCTTCCTCGGCAAGCGTAATAGCGGGTTCAAAAAGCGCCTCCCAAGCCAACTGGCCGTGCTCTTTATGCGCCTGTTCCAACATTCGCACCGTGCCTGGCACACCAACAGAAAGTCCACTGGCTACCGCATCTGCAAAGGGCAGCGGCTCGCCATTTTCCATGAACAGCTCCCCTGTCACCGCACCAGGCGCTGTCTCTCGGCCGTCGTAAGCCTGAACGTTTGAGCCATCATAGAACATTAAAAAAGCGCCACCGCCAATGCCGCTGGACTGAGGCTCGACCAGTGTTAATACCATTTGCACAGCGATAGCAGCGTCAATGGCATTGCCACCATTTGCCAACACTTGATAGCCTGCATCCGTTGCCAACGGGTTAGCCGCCGCAACTGCAAACGACTCCGCCTCCCAGCCGGGTTTTTCCTCATACCCCGACCCAACTTCTGGCGTTATAGAGGGGGTTTCATAGCTAAACCCAAAGCTATAGACCGGCACTAACAGCAATCCTGATAGCGCTAATTTAATCCTTTTTGGGGACATTACACTGCCCTCTCGCATCCTGGGAAATATCAAGTAAGTAACCACACAACAGAGTAGCCTATAAAACGCATGCGCCCGGCACAATGGCCGGGCGCAAAATAGCGGTTTACAGGTCGACGTTAGGTGATTGTCTCACCTGCCAACATAAACCACGTCTCAAGTACTGCATCAGGGTTGAGGGATACCGAATCAATCCCCTGCTCCATCAACCACTTAGCCAACTCGGGATGATCTGAGGGCCCTTGCCCACAAATACCCACATATTTGCCTTGGGCTTTACAAGCCTGAATAGCCATTGCCAACAATTTTTTCACCGCCGCATTACGCTCATCAAACAGATGCGCCACGATGCCTGAGTCACGGTCCAGCCCCAGCGTTAACTGCGTAAGATCGTTAGAGCCGATTGAGAAGCCGTCGAAGTGTTCAAGAAATTCTTCAGCCAACAATGCATTAGCAGGTAACTCGCACATCATGATCACTTTCAGCCCGCTTGCATCGCCGCGCTTCAAGCCGTTTTCTGCCAACAGATCAACCACCTGCTTGGCTTCATCGGTGGTGCGTACAAAGGGCACCATGATTTCGACGTTATCAAGCCCCATCTCGTCGCGTACGTATTTTAAGGCGCGACACTCAAGCTCGAAGCAGGGCCGGAAAGCGTCCGAGATATACCGCGAAGCCCCACGGAAGCCCAACATGGGATTCTCTTCGCCCGGCTCGTAAAGCTTACCGCCAATCAGGTTTTCGTACTCGTTGGACTTGAAATCAGACAAACGCACGATAACCCGCTGAGGGTAAAAGGCCGCTGCCAACGTGGAGATGCCTTCCACCAGCTTGTCCACGTAGAAAGTTACCGGGTCGGTATAGCCCGCGGTACGAAGGTCAATCACCTGCTGCAAGTCAGCTGGCAGCGTTGCGTAATCCAGCAGTGCCTTAGGGTGAACGCCAATCATGCGATTGATGATGAACTCAAGCCGGGCAAGCCCTACGCCTGCGTTAGGCAGGCTGGCAAACCCAAATGCGCGATCAGGGTTGCCCACGTTCATCATAATCTTGAACGGGATTTCAGGCATGGCATCGACGCTTGAAACCTTGCAGTCAAAATCCAGCAGGCCATCATAAACGTGGCCGGTGTCACCTTCGGCACAGGAAACGGTGACATCGGAGCCTTCTCTGAGCTGCTGTGTAGCGTCACCACACCCAACCACCGCCGGAATGCCCAGCTCACGAGCAATAATCGCCGCATGGCAGGTACGCCCACCACGGTTGGTAACAATGGCTGAAGCCCGCTTCATAATGGGCTCCCAGTCTGGATCCGTCATGTCGGTCACCAGAATGTCACCGTCAAGAACCTTATCCATATCTTCCGGACTCATGACCACTTTGACCGTGCCACGGCCAATGCGCTGACCAATCGCCCGGCCGGTAATCAGGGTACGGCCCTTCTCGCGCAGCTGGAAACGCTCTAACTTGCCGCCTTCCTGCTGCGAGACCACCGTTTCAGGGCGTGCCTGCACGATATAGAGCTTACCGTCGTCACCATCAAGCGCCCACTCAATATCCATGGGGCGCTCGTAGTGCTGCTCAATCGTCACTGCCTGATGGGCAAGATCCATCACCTGCTGGTCGCTAATACAGAAACGATTACGCTGATTAAGCGGCACATCAACGGTGTCGACGGATTTACCGGCGCTGGTTTCCTGGCCGTAAACCATCTTGATGAGCTTGGAACCCAGGTTACGCCGTAAAACCGCCGGGCGGCCAGCGGCTAACGTGCCCTTATGAACATAAAACTCATCAGGGTTGACAGCACCTTGCACAACCGTTTCGCCCAGCCCCCACGAGGCCGTCACAAAGACAGCATCGCGGTAGCCTGATTCGGTATCCAGGGTAAACATGACCCCAGAAGCGCCCGTCTCAGAGCGCACCATTTTTTGAACACCCGCTGACAGCGCGACGTTTTCGTGGGCGTAGCCACGGTGAACGCGGTAAGAAATTGCGCGATCATTAAACAGCGAGGCAAACACCTCGTGTACAGCGCGTTTGATGTTATCGAAACCTTCGATATTCAGGAAAGTTTCCTGCTGGCCCGCAAAAGAGGCATCCGGCAGGTCTTCCGCGGTTGCCGAGCTGCGCACCGCTACTTTCAGCTGAGGGTGCTGCTCCTGCAGTTGCTCATAGGCCTGACGCAGCGCACTTTCAAAAGCGGGCGGCAGCGGCGTATCAATAACCCATTGGCGAATATTAGTACCCGCTTCCGCCAGTGCTTTAACATCATCAACGTCCAGGCGCGATAGCGTGCTGTTAATGCGCTCGTTAAGCCCTTCATGAGAGAGAAATTCACGATATGCGTGAGCCGTAGTGGCAAATCCACCCGGTACGGTTACCCCGGCACCTGACAGATTGGAAATCATCTCGCCCAGCGAGGCGTTTTTACCACCCACGCGTTCGACGTCGGCCATACCTAACTGATCGAACCACAGAATGTACTCTTCCACGCAACCCCCTCGCTTTAAGACGTTGATGCAATCTTTTAGATCGCCAATCATTGATCGTGTCACCCTATCACCGTGCCACCCTATTCGCCATTGGTCTAATAGCGAAGGGAGTGGAGGATTTTTACAACATAAGGCGTATACGGGCGATTTATGTAGTCGCTTGGGGCGTTGTGCTTAGCGAATGCTCGGCACACAATAGCGTCTCTATTATTTAATTGACGGGCGTGATTATGAAGCGGACAGCTTTCTTTATTTCCGATGGTACCGGTATTACGGCCGAGAGTTTGGGTCGAAGCCTGTTGGCTCAATTCAGCGATATTGAGATCAACATGCTGACCAAGCCTTATATCGATACGCTTGAAAAAGCGGAAGCGCTTGCCCGGATTATTGAATCCACTGCCGCTCGAGATGGGCAACAACCAATCATTATCGATACCATCGTTGACCAGCAGATACGCGATGTGATTCGCAAAGCGCCAGGCTTCAAGGTGGATATCTTTTCTACCTTTTTGAAACCCTTGGAGCAGGAATTAGGCACCCACTCTTCTTACAGCGTGGGAAGAACTCACTCGATTGGCAGTGACGATGTCTATATGGACCGGATTCATTCGGTACACTTCGCACTTGATAACGACGATGGCGCCCGTACGCATCAATACGACAAAGCCGATATTATTTTAGTGGGCGTATCGCGCTGTGGCAAAACACCCACATCGCTTTATTTAGCGCTTCAGTTTGGCATTCGAGCGGCCAACTATCCGCTTACCGAGGACGACCTTGACGAAGACGGCACGCTCAAGCTGCCCAAGGTGTTAGCACCGCACCAGCGCAAGTTGTTTGGGTTGACTATTGATGCTCGCAGGTTATCCGCCATACGCAATGAGCGTCGGCCGAACAGTCGCTATAGCTCAATGGATCAGTGTTTGCAGGAAGTCGAACAGGCCGAAGCGCTTTACCGCATTATGCATATTCCGTTTATTGATGCGACGCGCTTTTCAGTAGAAGAAATTTCGACACGAATGATTGCCGAGACAGGCTTAGCGAGGCGCTTCTCCCCCCGCTAAACCAGCATTAAATAACAAAGCTAAAAATTACATGCCTTTGGGGGCGAAGATACCCGGGGCGTTACGCCAGTAACCTTTGTAGTCCATACCAAAACCGAACACATAGCGGTCCGCGACCTCCAGGCTGCAGTAATCAGCTTTCAGGCCCGGCACCGCTTTTCGGTTATGTTGCTTATCCACCAGGACGGCAGTCGTAACGCTGGCTGCCTGAGCTTCTTTACAGTAAGCAAGAATCGCGGCGAGCGTCGAACCTTCATCCAAAATGTCATCCACGATGACGACGTGGCGCCCGGCCATGGGGATTTCAGGCGATACACGCCAGAAAAGCTCGCCACCGCGCAACTCGTTGCGATAACGCGTGGCATGCAAATAGTCCACTTCCAGCGGAAACCCCAATCGGGTCAGCAGATGCCCGGTCGTAATCAAGCCACCGTTCATCACACAATAAAAAACCGGCAGTTTGTCACCCAGGTCTTCAGTAATTGCTTCCGCCATGCGATCCAGCGCCCGCTCGACTTCTTCCTGAGAGATCAGGCAGTCTGCTGTTTCCATTAGCTGGCGCATTGAGTCCAATGACTCAAGCGCTTCTTTATCCAATTTGGACACGGGGTAACTCCCAAAAAATGTAGCAATATTGCGAAAAGAAAAATCAGGTGGGGTTAGGGCAGTCCGCCAGCGCTTCTAGCCTGGCATGCGTACGTCGCCAACGCCCCAGCGCGGTCAGCGCATCCAAATCAGGTCGTGCACGGCCATAGCGGAGTTTCGCGGGACGCTTATTGGCGATGCCTTGGCTGGCTTCAACAACCTCAAGCGCAGCGGTACGGTCGTTACACACCAGCAACATATCGCAGCCAGCGGCGAGTGCAGCAGCGGCACGCTCGCGTGGCTCACCCGCTTCGTGAGCACCTGCCATACTTAAATCATCTGAAAAAATACAGCCTTTAAAGCCCAGCGATTCACGCAGCATACCCAACCAACTGGGCGAAAAGCCCGCCGGGCGTGTATCAAACGCTCGATAAATGACATGCGCGGGCATGATGCCATCCAGCTGGGAAGCTAGCTGTGCAAAGGGGACAAGGTCGCGTTGTTTAATTGCCTCCATTGAACGCTCATCAATGGGCAGTGCGACATGGGAATCCGCGGCTACGCCGCCGTGGCCAGGGAAGTGCTTACCCACAGCGGCCATGCCCGCCTGATGCAAGCCCTCAACAAAAGCGGCGCCTAATTGAGCAACGTGCTCAGGGTCACCACTGAAACTACGGTCGCCAATGACGCTAGAAATCCCGCTATCCACATCAAGCACTGGTGCAAAGCTTAAATCCAGCCCACATGCGGCCATTTCCATGCCAAGCAACCAACCTGCGTCTATGGCGAGAGAGCGGCCTTCTTCAGGGTCTTGGGCATAACGCTCGCCAATCCGTGCCATGGCTGGTAAGCGGGTAAGCCCTTTTTTGATACGCTGTACGCGGCCACCCTCTTGGTCAACCGCCAATAAAAGATCGCCCCGTATGCGCCTTATATCGCTACACAGCTTGCGCACCTGGTAGGCGTCTTCCACATTACGGGCAAACAAAATCACGCCACCGACAGCGGGTTCAAGCAGCAAGCGCTTTTCAGCATTGGATAATTCAGGCCCTTCCAGGTCGAGCATGACCGGGCCAATAGGTTGAGTCATTAGCAGGGATCCAATAAAAGGGCCGATGATTTTAGACGATCAACGCACAGAGTCAAAAAAGCCTCTGCATAAGGCCTCTACGGACGGCTGCCATGTAGCCAAACAGGAGTTCCGGGCACGGCGCGCTCAAAGATATAAAGCAGGTCCTCGTTGCGCATACGAACACAGCCATGTGAAGCAGGTTTGCCCATCGGTTGATCGGGCGGCGTTCCGTGTACATAAATATAGCGGCGCTGAGAGTCGACGGAACCTGCGCGGTTAAATCCTCGCTCTAATCCACAAAGCCATAAAATTCGCGTCAAAATCCAGTCACGTGTCGGATGAGCGTCGGCCAAGTCACTTGAGAAAATTTCACCGGTAAAACGCCTGCCTCTAAGTACGGCATTGACTGGCTGTTCGTGGCCAATTGCCGCGCGAACATAGTGCCAGCCATGCGGCGTTTGACCGCTTCCATCTTGCTGGCCAACGCCAGCGCGTCCAGTAGAGATAGCGCACTCAAAGCCTGGTGTTTGACCCTGCCACCAGCGCAGGATTTGTGCGCTGGTATCAATTTCGATCCAGCCGTCTTTTTCAGGTGGCAACTCAGATAACAGGGGCGTTCGCATGCTGTCCTCCTTCAACCTCTTGCGGCAGTGGAGCATTCATGGCGGCAACGACCACAGGACGCAGGCGCCGCACTAAATCACGCACAGTCACCTGCTCCTGATAGTCCTTGGAGGCGATATCACGTAGCGCATCCAGCCCCGACAAGGTGAATATGACCGTACCCAACATAAAGTGCAGCCGCCAAAAACGCTCGGCATCGGGTAAATCAGGGGTCGCCTTACGCACAAGCCCGGTAAAACGGGTAAACACATCCCCATATTGCTCTTGAATATGGCGCCGTAAATGCCCTTGCGCTTGACTATAGGCTAACCCCAATAAGCGCATAAAGACTTTCAAACTATTGCGTTCAGCAGGCACCGCCAGCACCGTGGTGGCCATTGTTTCAAGCAGCTCTTCCAGGGGGATGGGGCTATCAGCATAGCGGGCTTCAAGCTCATCGAGCGCACCATGAAAACGCTGAGTAAACGGGTCTAGATAGCGTGAGAATACGGCTTGGATGAGGGCTTTCTTGGAACCAAAATGATAATTAACGGCCGCCAGGTTTACCCGCGCTTTACTGGTGATGTTACGCAGTGACGTTTCAGCAAAGCCACGCTCTGCAAACAGCACCTCAGCGGTATCCAGGATGCGCGACACCGTGTCAGATTGTGCCATTATGGCCTCCGGAGAAACGAGTGTTTAAAACATGACAGAATAGTAAGTCATATCTTAATCAGGCTCAATCACCCTTATTAGCCGATTTTTTATTTGGTTACCCTGCGCATTAGCGTTAATTCAAACGTCTTACCGGTGACAGTCAGTGTTTTAACAAGCTGCTTTTTTAACCATGTACTGGATAGAGCAACATACTGTATACTTAAACACATACTGATCAAGCAGACAGATACCGACTGTCTTTTATTGTTTATGGAGTTTGGTATGTCGCGGCCACTCACAGCACGTCAGCAACATGTTTTTGATTTTATAGTAAAAACCATGGGTGAATTCGGCTACCCTCCCACCCGCGCCGAAATTGCCAAGGCCTTGGGCTTTAAATCCCCCAATGCCGCTGAAGAGCATTTACGTGCTCTTGAGCGTAAAGGCGTGATCCGGATTATTCGCAATACGTCGCGGGGAATTCGCCTCCCCAATCAGGAAGCGCAGGACGTTAGCGAATTACCCGCCACCGTTGCGGCCAACAGCAATGATCTTCCGCCGATGGGCTTGCCGGTTATTGGTGAAGTTGCCGCTGGCAGCCCGATCCTTGCAGCGGAGCATATTGACCGTTACTGCCCGCTACCCGCGGAATATTTCACCCCTAAAGCCGACTATCTCCTGCGGGTACGCGGTTTATCCATGAAGGATGTGGGTATCCTGGAAGGCGATTTACTAGCGGTGCACCGCACTGATCGTGTACGTGACGGGCAAATCGTCGTTGCGCGGCTGGAAGATGAAGTAACCGTAAAACGCTTTCAACGCCAAGGGCATCAGGTAATGTTGATTGCGGAAAACGCTGATTTTGCACCGATTGAAATCGACCTGCGAACCCAATCCCTGGATATTGAAGGCGTAGGTGTAGGCGTCATCCGTGGCGGTAATGGCCAAGCGCTAGGCTAATAATCCGTTTGCGTAAAATCGGATTTTAAAACGCATCAAGGGGGTGGTCATTTTCATGACCACCCCCTTGTTTTGTTACTGATTCAGCTTCAACAGTTTTTAAACGCTTAGCTAAAGACCACCGTCTTATTGCCGTGGATCAAAACGCGGTCCTCCAGATGCCAGCGCAGGCCTCGCGCCAGTACGGCTTTTTCTACATCGCGTCCAAAGCGAATCAGGTCGGTTGGCGTATGGCAATGACTCACGCGATGAATATCCTGCTCAATAATCGGCCCTGCATCCAACTCCTCCGTCACGTAGTGACACGTCGCGCCAATCAGTTTTACACCGCGCTCATAGGCCTGATGATACGGTTTGGCACCGGCAAATGAAGGCAAGAAGCTGTGGTGAATATTAATCACCTGCCCAGCATAGCGCTCACACAACGACGGGGGCAGAATCTGCATATAGCGCGCCAATACAATACAGTCCGCTCGCGCGTTATCGATAAGCTCCTGCACCTGAGCAAACGACGCTTCCTTATTATTCGGGTCCACCGGCACATGGTGGTAAGGAATACCGTACCACTCAGCGATTGAGCGCATGTCTTCGTGATTAGAAATCACACCGGCTATGTCACAATCCAGCTCACCTGCCTGCCAACGGTAAAGCAAATCCACCAGGCAGTGAGACTCACGAGAGACCATGAGTATGACTCGCCGACGCTTTTGGGTATCCATCAGCGCCCACTGCATGGAAAACTCTTGAGCAATTGGCTCAAAGGCGCTGCGTAATGTTTCAACGGACATGCCAAGCGAATCGGCCAATATCTCATAACGCATAAAAAAGCGGCCCGTTTGCAAGTCAGAATGCTGACTGGCTTCAGTGATAGAGCCGCCTTGTTGAGCAATAAAACCAGACACACGGGCAACAATACCCACCTGATCGGGGCAGGAAACGACTAAACGATAATAATGAGACATGTGAAGTACTCTTGACGAACTACGAAATACGAGTGACTTAGCGTAACGGCGCAGCAAATAGCGGCTAAATAGCAACGTCGTAAATAACGGCCGACTAGTGTACCGGAACCCCGTTAACGAAGCACCGTTATCTAATGTCGGGGGTCATTGTTAGCCGCCCCTGCCTTCCCGTATAGTTAAGACATTACTTTTTAGGCTTTTCATAACCGATGCATCCACCACGCGTTCAACTTCGCCCTCGCCGCCGCCCTCCCCTGCGCCTACTGCCGCTGGGTGGGTGTGGTGAAATTGGCATGAATCTAACGCTGTATGGATACGACGATCACTGGATCGCGGTCGACTGCGGCATGATGATTCGCCAGGATTTGCCTAACTCGCCCCTTCAGGTACCTAACCTGGGCACCGCAGAGGCACTGAACATAACGCCCCAAGCGTTATTTATAACGCATGGACATGAAGATCACATTGGCGCGGTTGCCTGGTTATGGCCCAAGTGGAACTGCCCTATCTATGCCACCCCACTTGCGGCAGGCCTCTTACGCGCGAAATTCGCTGAACACCAGCTAAGTAGCGCCGCGATTAAGATCATCGAGCCGGGCGAAGCAATGGAAACGGCGCCCTTTTCGGTGCGCTATTTGCCGGTTACTCATTCGATCCCTGAAAGCTGCGCGCTGGTCATCGTGATGGGCGACTACCGCATAATGCACACAGGGGATTGGAAGCTGGACCCAGAGCCGCTGATTGGCACGCCCATTAACGCGGCGCACTTTCGAGCACTCGCCCCGATTGATTTAGTAGTAGGTGATTCAACCAATGCCCCTCTGCTTGGCCACTCCAGCAGTGAAGGCGATGTGGCTAAAGCGCTGGCTAAAAGCCTGAAGGAATGCAAAGGCCGCGTCGTGGTCTCCTGTTTTGCAAGCAACCTGGCACGCGTACTGGCCATTGGCCGGGCGGCTCATCAATGCGGCCGTCGGGTCAGTTTGATGGGGCGATCCATGGAGCGCATGGTGAGCATTGCACGTGGGCTTGGCTACATGGATGACTTCCCAGCGCTTGTACCCCCTCATGATTTGGGCTACTTGCCCCCCGATGAAGTGGTGATTATCGCCACAGGTAGCCAGGGTGAGCCTCGTGCAGCACTGCAACGACTCGCCCAAGGGCGCCATCCGTTTATTGACCTTGAGCCTGGCGATAACGTCATTTTTTCTGCCAAAGCTATCCCCGGCAATGAGCGCCCCATTGAGCAGCTCAAAAAACGCTTGGTCCAACTTGGGGTCACGATCTTTGATGAGGTTAATCATCCAGAGCTTCACGCCACAGGCCACCCTGCGCAAGAAGAACTCATCACATTCTACCAGTGGATCAGGCCCAAATATTTGATCCCCGTGCACGGCGAAGCGCGCCACCAGCAGGCCCACCAAGCGATTGCAGACTCCTTGGGCATCAGCGCACCTTTAGCACCCGTTAATGGCGACATGATCGTTATGGACCACTTGGGGCTGCGCTGCGAAGCCCGCCATCCTCAACCGCCCTGTATCGTTAATCAAAATAGCGTTGTACCGCATCCGGGCCTGGAGGCCACCAAAACCACGACGCGCCGAGGCAGTTTATTTCTCGCCCTGCCTGTCGCGGCCAGCGATACCGGATGGTGGCGCATCGGTCGCTTGATGCTGGATAGCAGCAGCGCCAGCCCGCTCGACGAAGATAGCTTTAGCGAATGGCTGGACAATCAGTTGGAGGAGATTAAAGCGGATACGCTGGCTGATTTGCGCCTTGCGCTACAGCCACGCTTGATTCATTGGTTGGCGGACCACATGCAGCACATGCCCGAGGTCCACTTACAAATAATGGCCGCGGAAGCGCCTCTATAAACGCAACGAGGCGTAACCGAATCCTGTAGAACGCAGCGTACTCGCCAGGCGGGTACTGTAATAGCCTTATGACCAGCGCTCGGCATCTTGCCAATCGGCAGCGCGCTCTTTCACCCAATACTCACCCTTGGTGGAATGCTCCTTTTTCCAGAACGGCGCTTGGGTTTTTAAAAAATCCATAATAAAGTCACACGCTTCAAATGCTTCGCGCCGGTGAGCGCTCGCCACCAGCACCCTAACGATGGGATCCCCCGGCGCCAGGTAACCCACCCGATGAACAATATAAACCGCTTGGAGCGCCCAGCGCTGCCACGCCTGTTCGCCTATCTGCTCCAACGTACGCTCTGTCATGCCGGGGTAATGTTCCAGGGTAAGCCCGGTGACATCAGGCGACTCGTTAAAGTCCCGAACCAACCCTGTAAAACTGACAACCGCGCCAATATCGGTTCGCTGAGCGAGCGTCGACGCATAGCCATCGCCTAATGAAAAAGGCGCTGACTGGACTCGGACCTGGATATTCATCGTTTAGCCCCCTGTCACGGGTGGAAAAAAGGCGACTTCATCCTCGTCAGTAATCCGTGCGCTATCGTTAGCCATCACCTGGTTAATCGCACACAGCGTCCGTTGGTCGGTGAGCACGCTAAATCGCGTATCACGCTGGCTCAGCGCAGCCTTCAAACCCGCAATATCACGGCTCGGCACCTGGTCCAGATCAAGCACCGTATCACTCACACCGACACGTTCACGCAGCTCGGCTAAAAACTTCACCCGAACACAGGGCGAGGCGCAGCGTTCGCCTAATGTCACTTCACCTGCCGTCCCTTCTCCCGTCACAATGGGGGCTTGCGGGCGAGCACTGCGCTGATAATCGCCACGTACGCCGCCGCGTTTGCTTTCAAGCTGAACAGCGTCGATACACATATCCTTATCGACGGCTTTACACATATCGTAGAGCGTTAAACACGCGACCGACACCGCGGTAAGCGCCTCCATCTCAACACCTGTGCGCCCATTTAATCGACACAGTGCCGTCACGTGGACACAGCCCTGCGCAGGGTCGATATCAAATTCAATGGAGACTTTGGAAAGCGCCAAAGAATGACATAAAGGGATTAATTCATGGGTACGCTTCGCGGCCTGAATACCGGCAATACGGGCCGTTGCAATGACATCGCCCTTGGGTAACTCGCCATCACTTAGCAGCTTCAGCGTTTCTGGCTGCATTAAAATCCGCCCCGAGGCGACGGCCTCACGACGTGTTTCGTGCTTATCACCCACATCGACCATATTAGCTTCACCACGCGTATTGAGGTGGGTTAGCTGCATGTTTATCACCTATGTTTTAAAAATGTGCCATTGGGTTGAGTGCTAGCCCACGTACGCACCCAGTGAGTAATTGCATCGATATCATTAAGGTTTAGCGGGGTAATCCGGGGGTCAAGCTCAACCGGTGGTTGATCATCAAGTGCCACCGCCTGAATCGTCGCATCATGAAGAATAGACGGCTCTCCAATTCCCTTACGATACAGTACGAGCTTGGGAATGGGCCATGCTTTGAATCCTTCGACGATCACAAGGTCTGGCTCATGGTAAGCCATCATCGCCAGCAACGCTGCCAGGTCTGGCTCATCCTGACCCGGCGTTTCCTGCATTAGCGCAAAGCGTTCCCGTGAGGCGACCAGCATCGGTGCCGCCCCGGCGCTACGCAGCTCATAGCTATCTTTACCGGGTTTATCCACTTCAAAACTGTGATGGGCATGCTTTATGACAGCTACCTTTAGCCCTGCCTGGCGCAACCGTGGCAGCAACTGCGTTAGTAGCGTCGTTTTTCCCGTTCCACTCCAAGCGACAACGCCGAGTACGGGAAATGCAGTGGCTACATTACTTACCATATACATGTCTCCTTCCCTGGCAATGAATCCTGATAAGGACAAGGGAGCTGTTACTCCCCTTCGCGCTCACGAGGCAATAGCCAATTCAGTACGATACCTACGAGAGCCGCCAAGCTTACGCCCTGCAGGGTAAATTGGCCTCCCCCAAATTGCATGCCGCCAATACCAAACACTAAAATCAACGACACCACCACCAGATTGCGTGGCGCGGTTAGCGACTGACCCGCACGTACTAGCGTATTCATTCCGACGACAGCAATCGAGCCAAACAGCAGCGTCATAATGCCGCCCATTACCGGACCTGGAATCGTTTGCAACAGTGCACCCAGCTTGGAAATAAAGGCCAGCAGAATGGCGATAATCGCCGCGACAATCATATAAACAGGGTTAAACGCCCGCGTCAGCGTTACGGCACCGGTTACTTCGGAATACGTCGTGTTGGGTGGGCCGCCAAACAGTGCCGCCGCCATAGTCGCCAAACCATCGCCCAGCAATGTACGGTGCAGGCCCGGTTTTTCGAGATAATTTTTACGCGTTACCGAACCAATCGCCACCATATCTCCGATATGCTCAACCGCAGGCGCAATGGCCACAGGAATCATGAATAAAATAGCCGCCCAATGAAAGCTAGGCGCCGTAAAATTGGGTATTCCAAGCCAGGCCGCTTCATGTACCGGTGTAAAATCGACAACCCCCATCACCAGGGAGAGTGCATAACCGGTAACGATCCCCCCCATAATGGGAATCAAACGCAGCAGGCCACGCCCAAATACCGCTAATACCAGCGTCACCAGCAGGCTGGCCATGGATAAAAAGATCGCTTGACCATAGCTGATATTGTCGCTGGTTTCCCCGGTTGCCATGCTAACGGCCACCGGCGCTAACGCCAGGCCAATCACCATGATGACCGGGCCAACCACCACCGCCGGTAACAAACGATTTAGCCAACCGATACCGCGTACGCGTATGATCTGGGAAATAATGACATACACAAGACCGGCTACCATTAAACCGCCAAGCGTCGCGGAAACACCGAAACTGGCAATAGACCCTTGGATAGGCGCGATAAACGCAAACGAGGACGCCAAAAACACCGGCACCGACTGCTTAGTAACCGCATGAAATATTAGCGTTCCCGCACCGGCAGTAAAAAGTGCAACACTTGGATCCAGGCCCGTTAACAGTGGAACCAGTACCAACGCGCCAAATGCGACAAACAGCATTTGTGCTCCGGTCAGCAGTACCTTCGGCCAAGACTCGGACCGGCTGCCAGCATTACTCATCACTCAACTCCCAGGAATCAATTTATATCGAAAAGGCAAAAAAATGCCCCCAACGCGAAGCGTAAGGGGCACCGTTAGGCAAAACGCTTAACGCGTTCCAAATATCTTATCGCCGGCATCTCCCAATCCCGGCACGATATAACTATTCTCATCGAGTCGATCGTCTACCGAGGCCGTATAAATTTCCACGTCTGGGTAAGCATCCTGCACACGCTTGATGCCTTCGGGAGCAGCGACAAGAACAATGATCTTC
Organism: Halomonas sp. AOP30-A1-24; assembly: GCF_052378165.1. NCBI lineage: Bacteria > Pseudomonadati > Pseudomonadota > Gammaproteobacteria > Oceanospirillales > Halomonadaceae > Halomonas > Halomonas sp. AOP30-A1-24. The sequence goes on along the minus strand of NZ_JBQSXL010000022.1, from coordinate 44,707 downwards.
ATATGCTCACAGCCCCGCTCACGCAGCATGTCCAGTGTGGCGATCATGGAACCACCGGTTGCCAACATCGGGTCAATCACCAGCGCCATACGCTCTTCAATATCGTTAGCGAATTTCGCAAAATACGGCACAGGCTGCAGCGTTTCTTCATCGCGATAAAGGCCGACAACGCTGACGCGCGCGCTGGGAATCAAATCCGTAACGCCTTCCAGCATGCCTAAACCAGCCCGCAGAATGGGCACAACCGTTACTTTTTTACCTTTAAGTCGGCGTGTAGCGATAGGCTCGCCGTTCCAACCTTGAATTTCGTGATCCTCAAGCTCCAGGCCTTTCGTGGCCTCGTAAGTCAAGAGCTTGGCCACTTCACCTGCCAGTTCACGAAAGCTCTTGGTGCTCAAATCAACTTCGCGCATCAGTCCCAGCTTATGTTGAACAAGCGGATGGTTAATGGCGTAGACACTCATGGGGCTTCCTCACTGCAGTGTGATATCAGGATAACGACTCAGGCCGCATCTTCAGGCATACAAAATTGCGCGCATTCTACCTGCATCTGTCCATCAGGTTAAGCGCTTTCGGGCAGTTGCCATTCAACGGGCGAACGTCCTTGCCCCACCAGGAACTGGTTCGCTTGAGAAAACTGGTGATTGCCAAAAAAGCCCCGATGGGCAGACAGCGGCGAAGGATGGGGCGACTCCAGCACTAAATGGCGCCGCTGATCAATCAGCGCTTTTTTCTGGCGCGCATGACTACCCCATAACAAAAACACGCACGGCGGAGCATGCTGACTTACCGTTTCGATTGCTCGATCGGTAAACGGCTCCCAACCTTTGCCGCGGTGCGACGCGGCATTGCCTTGCTCAACGGTTAACGCCGTGTTTAACAGCAAAACGCCTTGTTTGGCCCAGCTAACCAGGCTGCCATGCGGCACCGGTTTAACGCCCACATCGTTTGCCAGTTCTTTATAAATATTGGCAAGCGATGGGGGGATTTTCACCCCCGGCTGAACAGAAAAGCTTAACCCATGCGCTTGACGGGGGCCGTGGTACGGGTCCTGACCTAGAATAACGACTTTCACCTCTTCCAATGGCGTCAGTTCAAACGCACGAAACCAATCAGAAGAGTGAGGGTAAATAACCTTTTTAGCCGCTTTTTCCTGAGCCAAGAACTGTTTCAACGCCTTCATATAGTCGGCTTGAAATTCATCACCGAGCCACCGGCCCCAGTCGTTCGTTAATGGATTAGTCATAAGTCCTTTTAACTTGATCAACGAGAGGCTCAACATAGGCAACTCCCATATCCCAAGGGAATTGAATCCAGCACTGCTGAGCCACTTCAGTGAGATATTGGTCAACTAAAGGGCGCCCTTCTGGCTTGGCATAGATAGTGACAAAATGCGCTTTAGGCATCATTTCACGTACCGCACGCGCGGTTTTACCGGTATCCACCAGATCATCGACCAACAGCCAACCTTCGCCATCATGGTCAACGCCCTTCATGATATTCAGACCGCCCTGATCCATATGGTCATAGCTTTTAATACAGATCGTATCAATCAGGCGCACGTTAAGCTCACGTGCAATAAGTGCCGCTGGGATTAACCCGCCACGGGTAATCGCCACAATACCCTTGAAGTCCCGCTCCATCATTTGGTGGCAAAGCTGACGCACATCTCGGTGCAGCTGGTCCCAGGAAATAATGAAGTGTTGGTGATAGCGTTCGCTGCTCATGAGAGGCGTTACTCGTCTTCGTTGAAAGAACATACCGCGAATACGCTGAAGCCAGCATCGCGAATTTTCTGAGAACCGCCCAACTCGGGTAGGTCAATAATAGTGGCGGTTTCTACAACATGTCCGCCAGAACGCTGAATAAGGTTGGCGGCGGCCAACATGGTGCCACCGGTAGCAATCAGGTCATCCATCAGCAGGATCCGGTCACCTTCCTGAAAAGCGTCAGAATGTAGTTCTACTTCCGAATGACCGTATTCCAGCTTGTAGGTTTCACTGATCGTTTTAAAAGGCAGTTTGCCTTTTTTGCGCACCGGTACAAAGCTACAACCTAGCTCATAGGCGAGCGGTGCACCGATAATGAAACCACGCGCATCAATCGCGGCGATGGCATCCAGGTTCATTTCCTGATAGCGATGCACGAAACTATCAATTAGTTTGCGAAACGCCGCACTGTTTTGTAATAACGGAGTGATATCACGAAAGTTCACCCCCTGCTCAGGCCAATCAGGAACGGTGCGAATAACCGACTTAATGTAGTCACCGTAGATGCTCATCGCGTCTCTCATAGATTAATAATAAATAGCCTGGGTAATTAACCCAGGAATAGAAACTTCGCTGCAAACAGCAAGGCCAGAATCACGACAGCAGGATTCAGGTCGCTAAACCGGCCTGAAAGCGTTTTAATTCCTACAAAGCTAATAAAGCCCAAGGCAATACCGTCAGCAATTGAAAACGTCAGCGGCATTGCCAATGCTGCAATTAATACCGGAGCAGCATCGGTTGGGTCTTCCCAGTTCGCATGGGATAAACTGCCCGCCATGAGTACCGCAACGTACAGCAGCGCACCGGCAGTGGCATAAGCCGGGATAGAGCCTGCTAACGGCGCAAAGAAAAGACTGATTAAAAACAGTACACCGACCACGACGGCTGTTAGGCCTGTTCGCCCACCCGATGCAATACCCGCCGTTGATTCGATATAGCTCGTGGTGGTTGAGGTACCGAGTGCCGCGCCTGCCATGGATGCTGTGCTATCGGCCATCATGGCGCGCCCGATACGAGGCAGTTTGCCATCCTTGTCGAGTAGATTACCCCGATGAGCAACCCCTACCAGCGTGCCGGATGTATCGAACAGGTCAACAAACAGGAACGCAAAAATAACGCTGAGCATCGCCACATCAAGGGCGCCCACCAGATCCATCGCCATAAAGGTAGGCGCGATAGAGGGCGGCATCGACATCACACCGTTGTATGCATTATGGCCCAACAGCATCGAAATGAGAGTAATGCCCAGGATACCAATTAATACCGCGCCCTTGACCCGCAGGTACGCCAACGCCGTAATCACAAAAAAGCCCAGCAATGAATAAAGAGCCGCTGGCTGTGAAAGATCTCCCATCGCGACCAGAGTCGCCGGATTAGCCACCACAATACCTGCGTTTTTAAGCGCAATCATGGCCAGAAAAAGCCCTATCCCTGCCGCAATCCCTAAGCGTAGCGAGAGTGGTATCGAGTTGATAATCCACTCACGGACTTTAAAAACACTCAATACGAAGAATATCAAACCCGAGAAGAAGACCGCACCAAGCGCGGCTTCCCAGGTATATCCCATACCTAGCACCACGCCGTAAGTGAAGAAGGCGTTAAGCCCCATCCCCGGTGCTTGCGCAATGGGGTAATTAGCCCAAATGCCCATCACGAAGCAGCCAATCGCTGCCGCCACGCACGTCGCGACAAAGACGGCACCGTAGTCCATACCCGCTTCCGACAGGATGCTAGGGTTTACGAAAATGATATAAGCCATCGTCAGGAACGTTGTGATCCCGGCGACCACCTCTGTTTTCACATTCGTATTTAGCTCAGTGAGCTTGAAATACTTATCCAGAAGTTTCATGTATGTTTTATCCTTCGCGCAAACGCAGTATGCGTCCCCTTGGAGCGAGAAAAGCCGCACATATTACCGAAAGCTCCCGCGCGATGCGAGTACCTAACGCACAGCCGGTTTAAGCGGAGCCACCTCCACTGACACTAACGCTAGCAATCTTCAGGCCATCAGCGAACCAACAGGTCAGCCAACCACCCGCTGCTTTCTTATAATCGTTTAGCCAGCACGCGCTCGACCGTTTCGACAATCACCTGCGTTTGCGGATCAATTTCAATATTGACCTTATCGCCAGGCAGACGCTCTTTGAGCATGGTGCGTGAGAGCGTTTCGGGTATCAGATTCACACTGAACTCAATGCCGCCATCATCTGCCGCGCGCCGTACATCTCCGACCGTCAAACTGATGCCATCAACACCGATATACCCCTTTTCAAACACAAAGCGGCCAATCGTGTCGGGTAGAGAAAACCAAAGCCGACGGTTATTGGGAGCTTCTTCTATCGCGACGACGCTGGCCATACAGATAATATGGCCGGACATCGAATGCCCCCCAATCTCGTCGCCAAACCGTGCAGCACGCTCTATATTGACGCGCCCACCCGGTTCAAGTGCACCAAGATTAGTCAAGCGCAGGGTTTCGCGCATCAAATCAAAACTAACGTTATCGCCATCAATAGCGGTAACCGTTAAACACACGCCGTTATGGGCCACTGACGCACCAATTTCCAACCCTTCACGCATTTCGGGTGGCAATGCCACTACATGGGTTCGAAACGCGTCAAGTTCATGCACCTCTACTATACTTGCGGTGCCCTGTACGATGCCGGTAAACATAATCCACCCTTACTACGTCGCTGTGAAAGCGCCTATTCAAACACGAAATCAACCCGGCGCAAGTTTATCCGTGAGAAGTTAACAATGCGCACACCGCACCCGGGAAAGTATGATGAGCAGCATGCGTGACGCTAATCAAATGCCTTGATGGACGCAAAGCAAAGTGCAGTACGCCTAAAAACGTTTAAAAACGCACGACTGCGCCTAATCAAGCGGCCACACGCGTAAAGCAGCCGGTTTCAATTGACAAAGAGGAAGGGGCTGCTTAGACTTTCGGCCCATGTAATGGCGCCGATTTGTACCCATATTGCGGGCGCCCACCAAGCCACAGGTTTGGTGAAGTGCAGCTAAAAGGGTGTGTCCAGCGTTGATGGCCACCCGAAAGGGTGGCCTTTTTTTTATTCCTCGCCCTACGCTTGCTCCCTTGCACTCCGTCTTTGGCCTCCTATTAAGGCAGACGCTATGATTGAACTTAGCAACGTCAGTAAAACTTATGGCAGCGGCAATAACGCCGTTCACGCCTTGAAAGATGTTAATTTGCACGTACCTAGAGGCGCTATTCACGGCGTTATCGGCCTATCCGGCGCTGGGAAATCCACGCTAATCCGTTGCGTTAACTTACTTGAGCGGCCAACCAGTGGCAGCGTGACCGTGGATGGCCAAGAGATGACTCGCTTAAACGGCGGCGCCCTAAACCAGGCACGTCACCGCATTGGCATGATTTTCCAGCACTTCAACTTGCTTACTACGCGGAACGTGTTTGATAACGTTGCTCTGCCGCTTGAACTAATGGGTGAAAAACGTAGCGCCATTCAACACCGCGTACTCCCGCTACTGGAAATGGTCGGGCTGGCGGACAAAGCCAAACAGTATCCCGCGCAGCTCTCGGGTGGCCAAAAGCAGCGTGTTGCTATCGCCCGCGCTCTGGCCAGCCAACCCAATGTACTGCTGTGTGATGAAGCAACATCGGCATTAGATCCACAAACTACCGGCTCTATTCTTGAGTTGCTGCGTGATATTAATCACCAGTTGGGTATCACTATCTTGTTGATTACCCATGAAATGGAAGTGGTTAAGTCAATTTGCCACCGCGTAAGCCTTATTTCCAACGGCACACTAGTGGAAGACGCAGAAGTCGGCGACTTTTTCACGGCCCCCAGCACTCAGCTTGGCCGCGAATTTTTGAACGATTTTCTCCAGCTTAGCCCCCCTAAAGAGCTGATCGAACGCTTAAGCGATACGCCAGGAGAGACCACTCACCCCGTCGTACGTCTAACGTTTTCTGGCGATGCCGTCTCAACGCCGCTTATCTCCCGCCTGGCCCGCGAGTGCAATGTGGATGTCAGCATTTTACAGGCCAAAGTCGAGTCCATTCAGGATCGCACTTTAGGGCTTATGATTGCAGAACTGCTTGGCACGACAGAGCAGACGCAACAGGCAATGGATTATCTTCAGTCTCACCAGTTAGAAGTCGAGGTACTTGGTTATGTCCAGCGCAATGTTTGACCTTATTTTACAGGCCACGCTGGATACGCTGTATATGGTGGCCATCTCTGGCGTCATTTCGACACTGCTCGGCCTACCATTAGGCGTATTGTTGTACGCGACACGGCCAAGGCAAATTCTGGCCCAGCCAGTGCTTAATCAGGTATTGAGCATTATTACTAATATTGGCCGCTCGATTCCTTTCATTATTTTGATGGTAGCCATCATCCCGTTCACACGCATGCTGGTAGGCACCTCGATAGGCATCAACGCCGCATCAGTTCCCCTAACCATTGCGGCCATCCCTTTTGTGGCGCGCCTGATAGAGGGCGCACTCAATGAGGTGTCGCCAGGCCTGGTGGAATCTGCTCAGTCCATGGGCGCAACCCCGTGGCAGATTATTCGCAAGGTACTTGTACCAGAGGCGCGAGGCGGCATCATTACAGGCTTAACCATTACGCTGGTAACGCTAGTCAGTTACTCCGCTATGGCGGGTGCGGTAGGTGGTGGCGGCCTGGGGGACCTGGGCATCCGTTATGGGTACAACCGTTTTAACCCCACTATTATGCTGATTACCGTGATTATTTTGGTGGTCATGGTGCAAGGCTTTCAAAGCCTGGGCGACTATCTGGTGCGCAAAAGTGATCGTAAATAGTGGTCGCAATTGGCCATGCTCACTTATAACAAAAAAACATTAGGATTATTTTTCTTATTCCAATATTATTAAAAAATGACGATACAACGTATTAGGAGACTTATCATGCAAAAACTAATAATTGGTAGCCTGACAGCCTTGGCACTGGCCGTTAACGTTGCAAACGCAGAAACCCGCACGCTGAAAATGGGTACCGTTGCAGGCCCCGAAACTGAAGTCATGGAAGTGGCGGCGCGGATTGCCAAAGAAGAGTACGACCTTAATGTCGAAATTATCGAATTTACCGACTACGTAACGCCCAACGTTGCGCTGGCCGACGGTAGCCTTGATGCCAACGCCTACCAGCACGCCCCTTACTTGAATGCCATGGTTAGCGATCGCGGCTATGACCTTGCCGTTGCAGGCTATACCTTTGTTTATCCGATCGGTGCTTATTCAGAAAAATTCGATAGCATTGAAGACCTGCCCGACGGCGCGCAGATTGCACTGCCCAACGACCCTTCCAATGAAGGTCGTGCGCTGATTTTGATGCATAACGAAGGCCTGATCACACTGAACGACCCGGAGTATCTGGAAGCGACGCCGATCGATATCGCCGAGAATCCGCGCAACTTCCGCTTCCGTGAAATTGAAGCTGCCCAGTTGCCCCGTGTATTGCGCGATGTCGACATGGCGTTTATCAACAACACGTTCGCCCAGCCAGCTGGCTTGAAGCTTGACGATGCCCTGATCAAAGAAGGGCCTGAGTCTCCCTACGTGAACCTTATTGCCGTACGCGGCGGTGACGAAGAGCGTGAAGATATTCGCCAACTAGTGGATGCCTATCAGCGCGACGAAGTAGCAGCTAAAGCTGAAGAGCTGTTTAAAGGTGCTGCCGTGCCGGGCTGGACTGAATAACCCCTTCAGCAAGCACCTCATCAGGCCGACCTTAGTGTCGGCCTGATGCGTTTATGACGAGATAATGATGCCAACCATTAATTACGCACTACTCAACCGCCAGCTCGAAGCCCTGCTTGATACACGCGACTGGCTTACCAACAGCGCTCAAATGTGCGCGTTCATTCAGCAGGAAGTACCTGATCTAAACTGGGTGGGATTTTATCTTCAGCGTCAACCCGAGATCCTGGGGCTAGGGCCTTTTCAGGGCAAGCCCGCCTGCCACCCCATCCCTTTTAGCAAAGGCGTATGCGGAGCCGCAGCGCGCCAGCAGCAGACACAGCGGGTCGATGATGTACACGCCGTCGCAGACCATATTGCCTGCGATGCCGACTCACGCTCCGAGCTGGTCATTCCCATCGTGATAGAAGGCTTTCTCTGGGGCGTTCTAGACCTGGACAGCCCACTACCTGCGCGCTTTACCGCAGACGATCAGGCAGGAATCGAAGCGCTAATAGCGACTTTTCAGCGCCAAACAGATCTACCGACCCGCTAGTGGTAAGCATGTAGATGAATGGTACAGTAAGCGCGAAAAATAACGTCGCTCATGGATAGTTCAGAGCGGCGGCGCGCTTTTCTTAGCGTTTGGTTGAATATTTCTTCTGCCTTATAGCGGCTCAACCCTAGCTCTTGAGCCGTATGAAAATACTCATCAAGCTCCACACTCTCACTATTACCGCTCACTAGCGGCGGTTTATTTGCAGATTTACGGCCTAACTTTAAGCCACCAAAAACTGAGGCCCAACGGGGCAATAAGTTAAGATACATATCTTCATCCTTGAATCATGTTCATGGAGAGAGTTGTTCATCACAGCGCGAATTCCCGCATAGCGCCACGCCAATAGCTATACACATATTGTACTTTATGAAGCATGACGTTATCGTGACAGGTACCATCTCACCAGGTACCACCTCACGCCAAAAGACACAGCCTGATCACTGGGCGTTACACCCGACAAGGTAAGCTGTGCCTGAATAGCAATGCTGCGCGCAATAAACGTGCACGGCATGAAAGCGACGCTAAACAAAAAAACCCCGCGCTTAAAAAAGCACGGGGCTAACAATTTGGTAGGACCAGGCGGATTTGAACCGCCGACCTCCACGATGTCAACGTGGCGCTCTAACCAACTGAGCTATGGTCCTAAATAGAAAAGGTTGCGATGATGGTAGGACCAGGCGGATTTGAACCGCCGACCTCCACGATGTCAACGTGGCGCTCTAACCAACTGAGCTATGGTCCTGTCGTGCAACGGATGCGTATTCTACTTATTTATCACTGCATTGCAAGCTAATTTTTTCTTTCTGAACAACCCACTCACGCCCTATCTCGCTATAAAATCGCTACGTAAGTGGGTATTTAAATTTTCAGCGTTTTAAACCGCCCACTCCTCTTTCTAAAGCAGGAAACCAATAATGCTCGCCCCTCTCCTTGCCCCCCTCCTTGCGTGCATAGCGTTAATACCACTGCTTGCAACACTGATTGCACGCATCCCTCTTCGCTGGTGGTGGATCCGCTGCTTTGAATTCCCTCGCGTACAAATAGCAACTCTGTCGCTGCTTTGTGGGGTATCCGCTCTCGTCTTTCTATCACTTGGCAATTGGCGTACCGCGATTTGGGTTATCGTTCTCATCACCGTCGCTTTACAAAGCCAATATATCTTGCCTTGGACCCGGCTATGGCCAGTGGACGTTAAAAACGCATCCAAGCAGTCTTCCAGCAAACAGCACATTACGCTTTTAATTGCCAATGTGCTGACGCCAAATCGGCACACGGAAGGATTATTAGGGATGATCCAGCAACACCAGCCGGATATCATTTTAACCCTTGAGTCCGATCAGTGGTGGCAGGATAAGCTCGACGCCGAGTTAGCAGAACGCTGGAAATATAACGTTAAAGTGCCTTTAGATAACTTGTACGGCATGCATCTTTATTCGCTCTTGCCGCTGAAAGAGACCTCTGTTAAGTGGCTAATTCAGGAGGATATCCCTTCCATTCATACTCAGGTACAGCTTGAAAGCGGCGATTATATTCGCCTATATGCCGTCCACCCTCGCCCACCTGCGCCATCAGAAAGCGAAAAGTCGTTATGGCGTGATGCCGAACTTTTATGGGTGGGCCAAGAGGTGCACCAAACGCCCCAGCCTACCCTGGTCGCCGGCGATCTGAATGACGTCGCCTGGTCACGTACCACTCGACTATTTTGCAGGGTTAGCGGCATGCTTGACCCCAGGCGCGGACGGGGCATGTTTAGCACCTTCCACGCCAAGAACCCCTTATTACGCTGGCCTCTTGATCACATTTTTGTAACCAACCACTTCACCCTGGTCAACATGCAGCGCCTTGATGCCTTTGGGTCTGACCACTTTCCTATTCTCGCCACCCTATGCTATCAGCCCTCTCGCCAAAATGAGCAGGAGCGACCCGAAGCAGACAGCAAAGAGCATCAACAAGCCAGCGAAACGATTCAAAAAGGCAAAACCGAGAAGCAACCAACCTGATCGACGGGTTACTCCGGAACGCCTCCCTGGGTCAATACGCCTGGATCCAAAAGGCGTTCCAGCGTTTTACGATCCAGATCCGTCTCTTCCTCAGCAACATCAATGATAGGCCTACCTGCCTGGTAGGCTTTTTTAGCCACTGCCGCCGCGGCATTATAGCCAATCACGCCATTAAGCGCGGTCACCAGAATCGGATTTCGAGCCAAGGGGCCTTGCAAGTTATCTTCTCGCACCTTGAACGTTGCAATTGCTCTATCCGCCAGTAGCCGTGACGTATTACTCATTAGCGTAATCGCCGTGAGCAAATTCGTTGCCACCAGTGGCAGCATGACGTTCAACTGAAAATTACCACTCTGACCTGCCACGGTAATGGCCGAATCCAACCCAATCACCTGGGCTGACGCCTGCGCTGCCGACTCAGGAATCACAGGGTTAACTTTGCCCGGCATGATGGAACTACCCGGCTGAAGCGCCTCAAGCTCAATTTCGCCGAGCCCAGCCAAGGGGCCTGAGTTCATCCAGCGTAAGTCGTTGGCAATCTTCATAATGACGCACGCGAGGCCTTTTAACTGCCCGGATAGTTCAACGGCGGCATCCTGAGATGAAAGACTGGCAAAAAAACTATCGTTGGGTGCAAAATTAAGCCCGGTTTGCTCGCTTAGCTCTTTGGCTACCTGCTCAGCGAATCCCTCAGGTGCATTAATACCCGTACCAACCGCTGTCCCACCCTGCGCCAAGCGGCATAGCCTGCTCATCGCGCTGTCGAATCGCTCAATAGCCTGCCCTAATTGACTCGACCAGGCCCCGAGTTCCTGGTCCATACGTAACGGCATCGCATCCATTAAATGGGTGCGTCCCGTTTTGACAACATCTTTTAGCTCCTCGGCACGCTGATCAATACAGGTCTTTAAATGCTCAAGTGCTGGCTTGAGAGACTCACTAACCGCAATCGCTGCTGACACATGTATGGCGGTTGGGATAACGTCATTGCTTGATTGCCCCATATTCACGTGATCATTAGGCGTCACATCGACACCTTCACGGCTTGCCAGCGTAGCCAATACTTCATTCACGTTCATATTGGTAGAAGTGCCCGAGCCCGTTTGAAAAATGTCGATCGGGAACTGGTCGTCGTGCTGCCCGTTAATCACAGCCTGTGCTGCGTTTTGAATAGCCTTGGCTCTAGCATCATCCAACAGGCCCAACTGCTGGTTAGCCCGCGCTGCAGCCAGCTTTATCCGCGCTACGGAATGGATAAACGCGGGGGGCATAGGGGTGTGAGACACCGGAAAATTATTAATGGCCCGCTGCGTTTGAGCGCCATAAAGCGCGGAAGAAGGCACTTCAAGCTCACCCATGCTATCGCGCTCGATACGAGTATCCATATGATTCTCTCCTTTGAGTGGTAATCAACCTTATCTACAAGCGATCACGTGGGCAAATCCCTTCTCAACCGCTGCCGTTATTCAAACTAGACGCTCCAACCGGCCAGGTAAACCATCATGTCCCATCATGCTCACATTAAGCCTGCCTCTTTATATTGCAGCGCACAAAAACGACTGCTATGCTGCACTGCAGAAACGCTAAACTAATGACATTTTTATTGTTCAGGCAGGAGTTTCATAATGAATGCATTCAACACAAATGAAATGAACCAGCAGTTTGATAACGTCTTTATGGCCCCTGCACGCGCTTATGCTGCGCTAACGATTGATTATGCCGAAAAGATGCTGAACGCTCAGGTGGAAGCAAACCAGGCTTATGCTGAGACGGGTATTAATCAATTGCGCCAGCTAACCAGCGTTAAAGATCCGCAAGGATTGCGTAATTATATGGAAGGCCAACAGCAGGTTGTTAAGCAGCTAGCGGAACGTGTGAAAGGCGATGCCGATAAAGTGGTTTCGCTTCAGCAAGATTATTTCAAGAAAAGCCAAAAACTAACCGAAGAAAACGTGAAACAAGCACAAGCTGCTGCTGGCAAGATGCGTCAAACGACCTGATTTTTTTTAAGTTCTGAACACTTAATCATTAGATGCCCGCTGATCCACTCAGCGGGCTTTTGCTTACCAGCCAAGTGCAGACTTAACAAACGGGATTGTCAGTTTACGCTTAGCCGACAAGGAAGCCTGATCCAGAGTTTCAATCGCCTTACATAAATCGCCTAATTCGCGAGGTCCGCGGTGCAAAATATAGCGCCCTACGTCATCGGGTAGCTGCATTCCCCTGACATTGGCGCGCAGCCTAAGCGCGGCCAAACGGCTTTCGTCATCCAAAGGGTGTAAATGAAACGTCACTCCCCAGGTAAGGCGTGAAGCAAGATCCGGAAGCACAACCTCAAGCTGGCGCGGAGGTGTGTTAGAGGCGATAACAAGCTGTTTGCCAGCATCGCGCAAGCGATTAAACGCATGAAACAGGGCTTCTTCCCACCGTTTTCGGCCAACGACATACTCAAGATCATCAATCGCGACTAAATCCAATCGCTCTATATCTTCAAGCATCAGGGGCGGAAAATGCCCCAGGTCAGCTAACGGTAAATACAAGGCCCGCATATCCGCATCGGAAGCCGCATGGCAGGCGGCCTGAAGCAGGTGGCTTTTGCCGCTGCCTTGCGCACCCCATAAATAGATAAACGGCTCTGCATTCGGCTGAAATTGTTGTGTCAGATGTTCAACCAGTGGAGCATTCGCGCCTGAAGCGTAATAGTTATTGAAGGTTGCATCATCGCGCAACCCTACTCCTAACGGCAGCTGTGCCGGCACTCGGCTCATGGTGACTCCCTTTCGTCGTGACGCCCCAGCTCATTATGGTGATGTAAAGGCGTTAGCGAGCCTTGTTCTGCATTATAAAAGGTGCTGTGTTTATAACGATCATTAAGCTCTCTAAGCAGCACCATAAAAACAGCTGCAACGGGTAACGCTAACAGCACACCGGTAAACCCAAATAAATTTCCACCCGCCAGTACAGCAAAAATAACGGCGACAGGATGCAAACCAATTTTATCGCCCAATAGTTTGGGCTGCAGTATGACACTTTCTGCAGCTTGACCGATACTAAATACCACGATCACACCGAGCACCGCCCACCACGTACCGAATTGAAATAATGCAACAATTAAGGCGACGGCAATGCCAACAATAAACCCCAAAAAGGGTACGAAACTTACCAGACCGGCCACAAACCCTATCAACAAACCAAAATTAAGCCCCATCACAGTAAGACCGGTCGCGTAAATAACGCCCAGGCACAACATCACCAAAAGCTGGCCGCGTAAAAAAGAGGACAGCACTTCATCGCAACGCCGTGCTAAGCGAAACGTATCATCAGCCCATTGCCTTGGCACCAGGCTTGCAAGATTGCGCAGCATCCGCTTCCAGTCGAGGAGTAAATAAAACGTCACGACAGGAATCAAAGCGATATAAGTAATCCATGTCATAAAGGCCATACCTGAGCGGCCAATTTGGCCTAGCGCTTGAGCCAAATACCCTCCCGCATCACGCCAGTTTTCCACCAATACTTCACGCACATTGATTAACTCGGCACGCAAATCGTAGCCCGTCCACTCCTGAACCTGTGGCGCCAGCACATTCTCAATCCACATGAACATGTCAGGCATCACTTCCCCTAGCTGCTTGATTTGTTGAATCACCAGCGGAATAAAAATCAATAGACTCGCCGTTAATACAATAAGCAGCACCAGAAATACCAGGCTCACGGCGAAAGGTCGTTTCATTCCCAGCCGCTGAAAGTAGTTAGTCAGCGGGTCAGCTAAATAGGCTAATACCATGCTGGCAATAAAGGGCATCAACACCGAATTAAGTACATACACCAGCCCAATGAAAATCGCGAGCAGGCCAACCCCTAACCATGAATTTCGCATTACATGACTCTCCTTCCTGGATCCATCAATAGCGCTTTGTACGCTTAATAATAACAAAAGTTGGAGGAACACTGACCCAACATGTATACCGGCGATGCGACCCACGCCGCTGGGTGTTACAATCTTCTGCAGTTATTGCCCAGCACTGGCCATTTCGCCAGCACTACCCCGTACTGCTATAGGCTTCACAGGAACTGTCATGACCGAGACTTCCACTTCTCCGGCTACTCCTTCACTCAGCTATAAAGATGCAGGTGTCGATATTGATGCCGGAAATGCCCTAGTTGACCGCATTAAACACGTTGCCAAACGTACCACACGCCCCGAAGTAATGGGCGGGTTAGGCGGCTTTGGCGCACTATGCGAGCTGCCAGCAGGTTACAAGCAGCCTGTACTGGTGTCTGGCACCGATGGCGTAGGCACCAAGCTACGTCTCGCCATGGACCTTGGCAAACATGACACTATCGGCATCGACCTGGTGGCCATGTGCGTTAATGATTTGATTGTTGCAGGTGCTGAGCCGCTGTTATTCCTTGACTACTATGCCACGGGCAAGCTGGATGTGGATATCGCGGCAGATGTTGTCACGGGTATTGGTGCGGGGTGTGAGCTGGCAGGCTGCTCTCTGGTGGGTGGTGAAACCGCCGAAATGCCGGGCATGTACGAAGGCAGCGACTATGATCTAGCCGGTTTTTGCGTTGGTGTGGTGGAAAAATCCGAAATTCTTGATGGTAGTAAAGTGGCAGAAGGCGATGTTCTTCTTGGGCTTGCCTCCTCAGGCCCTCACTCCAATGGCTACTCCCTGATTCGTAAGATCCTTGACGTCAGCAATGCCTCTCTCGACACCAAGGTAGATAATGCCCCACTGGGTGATGCATTACTGGCGCCGACTCGTATCTACGTCAAATCATTACTTTCACTAATGCGCGGCACCTCTATTCCGGTTCATGCGCTTTCCCATATTACCGGCGGCGGCCTGCTGGAAAACATTCCGCGCGTACTGCCTGATACGCTAGCAGCACATATTGATATTAATACGTGGCAGCGCCCCGCGGTTTTCGATTGGCTTCAGGCCCAAGGCAATGTTAACGAAGTCGAAATGCACCGCGTGCTTAACTGCGGCATCGGTATGGTACTGGTGATTCCTGCGGCTGAAGCTGAACAGGCCATGGTTCACCTGCAAGCACAAGGCGAAACGGTTTATCGTATCGGGCATATTACCCAACGTCAGGAAGAAGCGGTGGTGCTGGAGAACCTGTCAGCATGAGTGGTACCGAATATCCCAGCGACACGATTACCGACATGACGCCAGAACCTACCGGGCCACGGCGGGTCGTTGTGCTGATTTCAGGCAGTGGCAGTAATCTTCAAGCGTTGATTGATGCGCAGTCGCATGACCGTTTAGGTGGCGAGATTGTGGCGGTGATCTCCAACGTGGCTGACGCTTATGGT
Organism: Halomonas sp. AOP30-A1-24; assembly: GCF_052378165.1. Classification (NCBI taxonomy): domain Bacteria; kingdom Pseudomonadati; phylum Pseudomonadota; class Gammaproteobacteria; order Oceanospirillales; family Halomonadaceae; genus Halomonas; species Halomonas sp. AOP30-A1-24. Next base: position 29,361 of record NZ_JBQSXL010000022.1, on the reverse strand, counting down.
TTGAAGCGCGCCCACGAGGCCGGCATCGAGGCCGTCGCCCTGCCTCATCGTGAATATGACAACCGCGAGGCTTACGACGGCGCGCTGATTAAGGTGATTGAGCGTCATGAACCCGACGTGATTGTGCTGGCTGGCTTTATGCGTATTTTAACGCCGCGCTTTGTACAACGCTTTTTGGGTCGGATGCTGAATATTCACCCCTCACTGCTGCCCGAGTACCAAGGGTTAAATACTCATGCGCGGGCGCTGGCCGACAAAGTAACCAGCCACGGCTGCAGTGTGCATTTTGTTACCGAAGAGCTGGATGGCGGCCCCGTAGTTCTGCAAGCAGAATTAGCGGTCACTCCTGAGGATAACGCAGAGACGCTTAAAGAGAAGGTCCACGCCCGCGAGCACCTGATTTACCCAATCGCCGTACAGTGGTTTTTAGAGGGGCGGCTACAGTACAGCGCGGAAGGCGCTAAAATGGACGGCCATCTTCTACCTGAACATGGTATGCGCCTTTCTCATGCCGATGCCGCTGAAGAACTTGATGAAGAGCTGGATAAAGACAGCGACGTGTAGTTGGTCGACCTGTCGGTTACTGTTCGCAGAAACGCGCAGAGTAAATAGAAAGTAAGGCCTTACGGTTTCCCGTAAGGCCTTACTTTTAGGGCTACTTAACAGGCGTATCTATTACGTGCGCGGTAACGTAACACCACGCTGTCCCATGTATTTCCCGCCTCGATCTTTATACGACGTTTCGCACTCCTCGTCGGACTCTAAAAACAGCATTTGCGCCACACCTTCGTGAGCATAAATCTTGGCTGGCAAATTGGTCGTGTTAGAGAACTCAAGCGTTACGTGCCCTTCCCATTCCGGCTCAAGCGGCGTGACGTTCACGATAATACCGCAACGCGCATAGGTTGATTTACCCAGGCAAATAGTCAGCACGCTGCGCGGAATACGAAAATACTCAACCGTTCTAGCTAACGCAAACGAGTTAGGCGGAATAATGCAAACATCACCTTTTACGTCCACAAAGCTTTTTTCGTCAAACGCTTTAGGATCAACAATGGCCGAATGAATGTTGGTAAACACTTTAAATTCATCGGCACAGCGGACATCGTAGCCATAGCTGGATGTGCCGTAAGAGATCACTCGCTGATCATTAACATAGCGAACCTGCTCTGCTTCAAACGGTTCAATCATGGCATCACTTTGTGCCATGCGACGAATCCACTTATCTGATTTGATACTCATGTGTTACTTCATCACTCGCTAAAAGAAATAGTGGGCCCATCGCTTTCGCTGCCATTTACTGACTGGGCAACTTGCCTGGCAATCTCTGCAAACGCTTGGCTTACCGAGCTATCAGGCTCTGAGATAACGCTTGGAGTACCCGAGTCTGCCAGCTCTCGAATGGACAACGTCAATGGCAGCCGTCCCAGTACGGTTGTCTGGTACTCTTCGGCAATGCTATCCCCTCCTCCTGTACCAAAAATTGCGGCCTCATGACCACAGTTTTCACAGTGGTAAAGGCTCATGTTTTCAACCACACCAAGCACCGGAACATTCACCTTGCGGAACATTTCGATACCTTTACGCGCATCTAACAGCGCGATATCTTGCGGGGTGGTCACAATAACCGCCCCCGTTACTGGCACTTTTTGCGCCAGTGTCAGCTGTATATCGCCGGTGCCTGGGGGCATGTCAATCAGTAGGAAATCAAGATTATCCCACTGTGTTTGTGTGAGCATTTTCTGAAAAGCCCCCACCACCATTGGCCCGCGCCAGACCATCGCTTCACGCGTATTGACCAAAAAGGCCATCGACATGGCTTGAAGGCCATGGGCATTCAACGGTAAAAACTGGTTGTTGTCAGTCGCTTCGGGGCGGACACCCTCCTTCACACCAAGCATTTGCGCCTGGCTTGGACCATAAATATCCGCATCCAGTACGCCCACACGATAACCCTGAGCAGACAGTGCCAGCGCCAGGTTAACGGTGACAGTCGATTTACCAACCCCACCTTTTCCCGAGGCCACTGCGACAATATGTTTAACGCCGTCCATTAGTCGCGCTCCTATAATCCAGGCAAAAACTATTCACGTTGTGCCAAATGATACTCTGTGACCACGTATTCATAAACCAACAAACAAAAACGGATGCTGGGGCTACCAGCATCCGCCTGTCAATTCGTCTGGTTGATTCAGACGAATACGCTTAATTATTGCTTTGCTGTTGGCTCTGTGATTGGTTGTTATCGCTTTCGTTGGCAGGTGCCTGATCCGTTGCGCCGCCCTCGGATGAAGCGTCATTCGCTGCATCATCGGCGCTACCTAAACGCTGATCAAGGGAAGAAAGCTCATCCCGCCAGTTGCTTAGCTGAGACTCCAGTTGAGATAAGGTTTCTTCACGCGCTTCAATATCGCTATTAATGTTAGCAACTTCATTACGACCAAGATCAACCGCAACCATCAAGTCTTCCATTTCGCCACGCACCTGCTCCAGGCTCTGCGACTCCTCTTCACGAAGCTCAACCAATGAATCGACTTCGCTTTGAAGCTCATCACGCCCAGAGGTGAGGGAGTCACGGGTATTTTCCAACTCATCCAGCTCACTTTGTGCCGAAGCCACCTGTTCCTCAAGGCCAGAGAGCGCTTCATTAGCTTGACGGCTCTGCTCTTCAAGTTCAGCAAAATCATCTTCAGCGCTACTTAGTGCTTCAACCGCTTGCTGGCGCTGCTCTTCAGCCTGTTGGCGTGCGGTTTCAGCTTCTTGCCGCGCTTCATCAGCGCTCTGCTGGGCTTCTTCTATCTGCTGAAGTGTCGCTTCAGCATTATCACGGGTCGTTGTGATTTCATCGCGCTCATCGCGCAGTGACTGCATATCACCCTGGGCGTTTTCCAGCTCCTGGTTTAAAGCATCCACTTCATTTTGAAGTTCATCTCGTTGAGTTTCTAATTCTTCAAGGCGCGTCTGAATAGTAGCCACGTCATTTTGTGCGCTTTCCAACGCAGAACTGGCTTCATTGCGCTGCTCTTCAAGCTGCGCCACCTCTTCCTGCATGTCCGCTAAATTGGTTTCTGCCTGATCTATTTCCTGGATACGGCGGCTATAACGGCGATTGTCCTGTTCAGCACTTGCCAGTTGCCCTTCAAGCGCTTCAACACGCTCTTTATGAGTCCCTGCGTTGGACTGCGCCATAATCGCCCAAATAACGGCAATGGCGGCGATACCCGCGATAGCCCTGACTCGGTTATCTTTAAATAGTGTTTTGGCATCCAGCCTGCTCGCAGGCGTCTGATGATCCGAATGGTTTTCTTCTGACATTCTGCGTCCCTCTCTCTACCAGGCTACCGATATCAGCAGCGTTAAAGATGCGTTTAGCGCATATCGTCCATTACAAGCATACACAGCAAATGGCATCTAGCCAGTCCACTAGCAGATTCAATGCATTAGCCAAGCCCACCTTCTACTGTAGATCATTATGAGCGGGAGCTTCGCTTGGATGCGCATTTTTGAACCACGCAAGCTTTGTGTGCAGTGAAACCACACCACCAATAATTAAAAGCGCCGGTGATTGAATACCGCCTGTCGTCAAGGCCTCAGGCAGCGAGGCCAATGTTCCCGTATGGATTTGCTGTTCAGCCATCGTCCCTTGCTCAATCAACGCCAGAGGCGTATCACGCGACATCCCATACGCCATCAACTTTTGGCTAATTACACCAACGCTGTTTAGCCCCATATAGAAAACCAGTGTCTGGTTTGGTTTTGCTAACGCTTCCCACTCCACTGCCTGCTCATCATCCGCCCAATGCCCCGTCACAAAATGGACAGCCTGTGCATGATCACGGTGGGTAAGCGGAATGCCAGCATAAGCGGAGCATCCTGAGGCGGCGGTGATACCGGGAATAACCTCCACCGCTACTCCATGAGTGATTAGCGCCTCCAACTCTTCACCGCCGCGACCAAAGATGAACGGGTCACCGCCTTTAAGCCTTACGACGCTTTTGCCCTCAATGGCCCAGTCGACCAAGCGTTGATTAATCTCCTGTTGAGGAACGCTATGCTGCGACCGGACCTTTCCAACATAGAAGCGCTGCGTATTGCTCGGCAGTAGCGCCAAAATAGCGCTACTAACCAAGCGGTCGTAAAGCACGACATCTGCTTGCTGGAGGCGCTTGTAGGCTTTTAAGGTTAATAACTCTGCATCGCCAGGACCTGCGCCCACCAGGCTAACAAAACCACTCATTCGACCTCCTGACAAAATTCATACCTATATTGTTGCTTACGCGTAATCATGCCAATGATAATTGGCCGTGATTGCGTTTGCCTGCTTTCATGACCAGTGTTATGCCGATTTTATGAGGGAATGTATATGCTCAGGCTTGCACAAACCATCTGTGAACCCTGCTCGAAAGACACCCCGCCGCTAGATAAAAGCGAGTGTCAGGCTTATCTTGAGCAATTACCGGAGTGGCGGATTGTCGAGCACGATGGCATCATAAAGCTGTCACGAAGCTTTTCGTTTTATGACTTTGCCAAGGCGCTGACATTTACCCAGCGTGTTGGCGAAATAGCAGAGCAGGCCGGACACCACCCCATGTTAATCACCGAATGGGGTAAAACCACCGTAATGTGGTGGACACATCGTATTAATGGCCTGCATCTTAATGATTTCATTCTTGCCGCCAGAACCGACGAGGTAGCTGAGTAAATGTTTGAGCATATTGAGCGAGTCCCTGGAGATGCCATTCTCGGGCTGATCGAAGCTTTCAAAAAAGATACCAATCCGCAAAAGGTTGATTTGGGCGTAGGGGTTTACCGCGATTCAAAGGGTACTACACCGGTAATGCGCGCTGTCAAAGAAGCTGAAGCTCGCCTGCTCAAGAATGAAGCCACCAAAACCTATATCGGTTCGCACGGGGCGCCCGCCTACAGCAATGTCGTATTGCCCATGGTGCTGGGTAGCGACTCCCCCGTACTGGAAGCCAAACGCGCCAGCGCTACTCAATCCCCCGGCGGTACCGGTGCGTTACGCTTAGCGGCTGACTTTATTGCGACTCAGCTACCCCATAAAGGTATTTGGGTAAGTGACCCGACGTGGCCCAATCACCACGGTATTTTTACGTCTGCGGGCATAGCGCTGCATAAATATCCGTATGTAGATGCTGATAACCGCCTCGATTTTTCAGGCATGCTGGCCGCGCTGAAAAAAATTCCTGAAGGCGACGTCGTGGTGCTGCATGCGTGCTGCCATAACCCGACCGGTTTTGATCTATCCCAAGAGCAGTGGCAGGAAGTACTGGTCGTTCTACGTGAACGTAAGCTCCTACCGCTCGTTGACTTCGCCTACCAAGGGTTTGGTGAAGGGCTTGATGAAGATGCCTACGGCGTACGCCTACTAGCCGAACAGCTGGACGAAGTGATTATCACCAGCTCCTGCTCGAAGAATTTCGGTATCTACTGCGAGCGCACTGGCTGCCTTATCATGGTCGCTAAAGACGCGGAGCAGATGGAGAATGTGCGTTCTCAGGTGGCCATTGTGGCCCGGGAAAACTACTCCAACCCGCCTGCTCACGGCGGCGCCATCGTAAGCGAAATTTTAAACGATGCCGAACTGACCACGATGTGGCGTGAAGAGCTCACCGAAATGCGTGACCGTATTAATACGCTGCGCCGTGATTTTGTGGAAGCCCTGAAACCCTACGGCCTGGATCAGAAATATGCTTGTGTTGCTGAACAGCGCGGCATGTTCTCCTACACCGGGCTAACGCCTGACCAGGTAGATCGCTTACGCGATGAGTTTGGCATTTACATGGTCCGCTCTGGACGCGCCAACGTTGCGGGCTTCTCTCATGAAAATCTCCCTTACCTTGCCAAAGCAATTGCAGCGGTTAACGACTAACCGCGTTGCCTAATGCTTTACTCAGCGCCTAGGCTTTGCCTGGGCGTTTTTGTATCTTGGGAATGGTTGTATTGTTGTGTACAATTGCGCGCTTGCCGCCAGAGCCAAGGCCGCCCGTGCGGCGTCCTGTTCAGCGCCAACCTGACCGATCAGTCAACCCCATCTGGGTCTATCTGCCTAACGGTTTGCACTGTTAAACTCTTTTATTAACGAGGCTTTCCATGGCGGCAGCCAGCACACACTACCCTTGGTATAAAAAAGAAGACACCGATGCCTTCTTTGCTCTCTTCCAAAATAATATCGCCAACTTTATCGTTATCGCGATTACCATGCTGGGCATGGGCTTCCCTGCCTCGATCGTCTATGGTCAGGTGCTGCCAGGAGCGGCCGTTGCCGTTATGGTCGGCAACTTCTATTACGCTTGGAGCGCTGCACGCTTAGCCAGGAAAGAGAACCGTACCGACGTTACCGCCCTTTCATACGGCATTTCTACTCCGGTTATGTTTGTATTTTTATTTGGCGTACTGTTACCCGCCAAGCAACTGACCGGTGATACCGAGTTAGCCTGGAAGGTTGCGGTGGCTGCCTGCTTTATTAGCGGCGCTATCGAAGCGGCGATTAGCCTGATTGGCCGATGGGTGCAGTATCATCTGCCACGGGCTGCCATGCTGGGGGCTGTCGCGGGGGTAGCACTCACGTTTATTGCCGGTGAGATGCTGTTTAAAACACTGGAAGTACCGGTTATTGGCCTTCTCGTGCTGGCTATTATTATCGTTGGCCTGGTAGCCCGGGTCAGCATGCCCTTTAAACTGCCTACCTCGCTGTTCGCGATTATCGTCGGCACGGCGATGGCTTACTTGATTGGTAATGCTGGCAGTGAGCGCTTCAGCGATGCATTTACGCACCTGGGCTTTTACCCGCTGCTTCCGAATTTGGCCTGGTTTGAAGGTTTAGGTTTACTATTCACCGGTATGCTCGCTGTGCTAACCGTTGTTCTTCCTATTACGCTTTATAACGCCATTGAGACCATGAACAACGTTGAAGCGATGGAGGCAGCTGGCGACAAATACGACGTCCGCGAATGTCAGGCGGTTGACGGCGTAGGTACCATGATCGGCGCACTGTTTGGTGGCGTTTTTCCTACTACCGTGTATATCGCCACGGTAGGCGCAAAGTGGATGGGCGCCGGGCGCGGTTACAGCTTATTGAACGGTGCTGTTTATGCGCTGGCCACCATGACAGGATTAATTGCCGCCCTGGCAGCCATTATTCCCGTCTCCGTGGTAGCGCCCATATTAGTCTTTGTGGGCATGTCGATGATTGCCACGGCATTCCAGGCCAACGATACGCGCTATTATCCCGCCGTCGCACTCGCCATGCTGCCCTACTTTGCTAACTATATAATGACGCGCTTTAGCCGTGGCGCAGGCGAAGTGGTGAGCGATATTTCCAGTGCCATTGTGGTAATGGGCCAAGGAGCCATGTTTATGGCTATTTTGTTGGGCGCCATGACGGTGTCGGTGATTGATCATCAGTTTCGGCGCGCTGCCGTATTTGCCTTGATTGCAGCAGGCTTTTCATTTGTCGGTTTAATGCACGCGCCTCAACTTGCATTGAACGCCGCGCCACAATTTGTGCTCGGCTACTTGGCAATGGCGCTGCTATTTGCCTATTTCTCATTCCAGCAAGCGCCGCACAAGCATTAATTGGCTATGTGTTAATTACCCATTAATTTGCTAATTACTTGAGGCGTTGTATCCCGCCTGCCGTTGCGGGCGGGATAATATACGTACCAATACGACCCACGCAGTTAAACCCGACAACAAATTTCCTATCGCTGCCCCTACCGCCAAGCCCCACCAGCCAAAGAGCAGAGAGCCTACCCACAGGCAAGGCAAGTAGCAGACAAAGAGGCGCGCACTGGAAAGCAGCATGGCGCGCAGCGGCCAGCCCAACGCATTTCCCGCCGATACCACCAACATACATACCCCTAGCGCAGCATAACTTGGCAGCAAGAAGCGAATCAGTAGTGTCAGCTCGCTTTGCACATTAGGCGTTCCCGCCAGAACCATCGCGAGCCAAGGCGCACCCAAGGCAAGTATCACGCCAAGACCCAGCTGCCATATAACAGCCACTTTAAGCGCCAAGCGTATTAACTGCTGAATTTGCCCCCAATCCCCAGCCCCATAACAGCGTCCCAACCAAGGCGGAAGTGACATGGTCATCGCCAGTATGACCATCAGCGAAAGCGTTTCCAGGCGGCTTGCCAGCCCCCACGCTGCTACTTGGGTATCGCCAAGCCCAGCGACAACGGCAATGGTTAACATGCTGGCAAGAGGTGGCATCAATTGGCTCACCATCGCGGGAGCGGCAATGCCTACATAAGGGCGCCAGGAGTGTTTGGCCTCATCCAAGAGTCCAACGTTAGACACCCATTGCTTACGTATCAGCGCCTGGCACGTAATCACTAACCCCAAAGCGAATGCGATACACGTTGCCCAGGCAGCCCCTGGCAACCCCAAGCCCTCCCAGGAGCCAACACCAAAGATCAGCAGTGGATCGAGCACCAGGTTGGCTACACTACTAAGCACCATCATTTTACCCGGTAGCTTGGTATTGCCGTGGGCACGAAATACGCTATAGATAAAATAAAGCACCGCACCCAGCCATGCTGAAAAAAGTTGCGGCCCCCAATAAATACGGATGTAAGAAAGTGCCGTGTTATCTGCGCCTAACAGACGAAAAACAGGCTCATGGAAAAGCCATAAGCCTATACCCAGCACACCAATCACGGCTCCCCCAGCAAGCAGTACCAGGCTGGTTAAGCGCTTTGCTCTCGCATGCTCATCAGCTCCCAAGGCCCGCGAAATAAGCGCTGCAATGGCAATGCCCATACCCACTTGGATCCCAATAATTAAGAAAGAGAGTGGGAAGGTGAACGATTGCGCTGCCAAAGGAGCAGTGCCAAGGCGAGCGACAAAAGCACTATCAACAAGTTGAAAACCCAATAACGCCAGTACCCCGATGGCCATCGGCCAGGTTTGGCGCCATAGAGTTATTGCCAACTTGCGCTGACTCAATATAGTGCTCAAACCGGTAACTCCTTAATTTGCAATGTTTATAACCAAAAGCGCCACCGCCCCTTGGGGCGGTGGCGCTTTTTAACACGGATAACTTACTGACGGATACCTTCAAACGTCACATAAAGCTCTAGCTCGTGCATGGGCTCGGGGAAGTCGCTCATATCGATGCCAAAATCGCCCAGGGTAAGCATTGTGCTGCCTTCAAAACCGGCACGGTAATTACCCCATGGGTCCTCACCTTGACCGATTAACGTCACGGGCATTTCAATTTCTTGCGTCTCGCCGTGTAACGTTAAATCACCCGTCACAACACCTTCGTTGTCGCCTGTTGATTCAAAGCCGGTCGAGACAAATGAAGCGGTTGGATATTCGCTTGCATTCAGGAAATCACTGCTCAGAATGTGACGGTCACGCTCAGCGTGGTTAGAGTTCAAGCTATTCACCTGAACCTCGAACTCAACAGCAGAAGCGTCTACATCATCTTCATCGTAAGAGAGCTGGCCATCAAATTCTTCAAAACTACCCAGAATATAAGACATGCCAAGATGGTTAATTTTAAACTGTACGAAAGCGTGCTGGCCTTCGGTGTCAACGTTATAATCAGCTGCCTGAGCCTGGCTTAATGGCACTAATGCAGCCGCGGCAATAGCAGATGCAACGACACTTTTCTTCAACATCATGGTTATCTCCTCTCTTTCCTTAATAGACACAGAGAATTTTTATTTACTCCATGCTCGAAAACGCGATTCCAGTCAGTATTTACGAGCTCGCTCACCAAGCTCGAAGGACTTTTTTAATTCGTACTTTTTAATTAGCACTTATGTATTAGCATTTATCGCTTATAAATGCTCAGATCGGTGCGCCGGATTAACCATACGCACCAGTGTAGCGTGTCGATCAACCCAGTGATGTTTAAATGCGGCTAACGCATGTCCTGCAGCCAAAACTACCAATGTTAATGCGCTGTACCAATGAATATCACCGGCGATGCTGGCTTGATTAGGAAGGCCATGCAGTAATGCAGGCACATCAAACCAACCGAAAACGCTAATACCCCGGCCATTAGCCGTAGAAATCATATAACCGCTAAGCATGACAAGAAGCAAAACGATGTAGAGCGCGATATGGCCCAGATGGGCTGCCAGGACTTCGAAGCGGCTGCCTTCACCTGCCGGCGTCGGCTGCAGCAAGCGCCACGCTATGCGTGCAACCGTGGCTATCAACAGTAACATGCCAATCGAGCGATGCACCCATGGCCCCTGATTGTACCAGCTATCGTAGTAGCCAAGCCCCGTCATCCACCAGCCCAATATAAACAGGCCAATAATTGCTATGGCGCTAAGCCAATGAAACAGAATACTCACGAGACCCCAAGTGCGCTGCGTGTTCCGCCACATTATTTTCTTCCTCGTTACTACCAAACAAACGCTATGCTGACTCGACTTCCTGTCAAACATGCCCAAGTGTTGGCATTTCGCTCATGGCTATCGCAGGCCTGCTCTTATCGAAGTCAAGACAGTGCGAGAGCGCCCGTTAATCACAGCAGAGCCCCCACCAAAGCACTCAGCTGAACACTATCATCAAATATCAAAACGACCTTCGGTTTCTCAAGCCGCCGAAAGAGCGACTCTTGCGCGGCTACCGCTATGAATATCAGGAGCATACCGGCTGGCGCTTTAAAAGACTGCTGAAAAAAGCAGAATACAGCATTCGTAAAAACCATTGATTAACATGCTAACAGCTTTCATGGACCGCACAATCAGCAACCAGTAAGCGGTTCCTACTGATAGGTATGGAGAATTTAAAAAACAGAGGCAAGGAGCATTGAAAAAAACAAGAAAAAAACACTCCCGGTAATGTTATTGAAATTAATTCAATTTTTTAGAACATTTCGCGTACTTTTAATCAATTTTATTATCTAGTTTGCAGGCTTACAATCTCGTCATGTTCTCGAGTGACTTGGCAAAAAGCACACCATGCATGGGAGAACAACCACACACTAATGAGGTTTATATCATGAAAAAATTTACCACTGTCGCCGCTATTGCCGTCGCTTTATCTGCCACTACCTTTTCAGCAGCTGCACTGGCTGAGCGTGGTTCAGAGAAACTGAACACCGTGATGATTCCAACATCGACTGCCCATTACAGCCAGGAAGACCTCACCATGTCCCCATCGGACTTACCTGCGATCAATGGCGGCCAGGCTCAAAATGAGGTACTTGATGCCTCTTTCGACGAAAGCCAGCAAACAGTAGCAGACCGGACAATTAAAGGTAATGACCTGCACAGCCTTAACTCGTAAGGCAGGCAATACTGACAGCTTCTAGAAAGCAGATCTGTCGCAAAAAACCCCACGCACGTGGGGTTTTTTATGCCAATAAAGCAAGCCTAACGATAAAACAGAGCTTATATTGTCAGCCTTGTTCCGCTGCTAGCGCATCGAGGCCACGCGCTAAATCACGCTGAATGTCCTGCTGGCTTTCCAGTCCCACCGCCACACGAATCAACCCAGGAACAATGCCCGCTGCCTCTTTTTGCGCATCGGATAAGCGTCCATGCGTGGTCGTCGCGGGATGAGTGATCGTCGTTTTTACATCCCCCAGGTTACCGGTGATGGATAATAGACGAGTCGCATCAATCACCTGCCAAGCGCCCTCCTGCCCATTAACAACCTCAAACCCAAGCACAGCGCCAAAGCCCTTCTGCTGCTGCTTGGCAAGCATATGCTGCGGATGCGCTTCCAAACCGCTGTAATGCACGTTGCTTACTGCAGGATGTTGTTCCAGCCAGCGCGCCAGCGTGAGCGCATTTTCACAATGAGCTTTCATTCGTAGTGAGAGTGTTTCTAGCCCTTTGGTAAATATCCAGGCATTAAAGGGACTGAGACAAGGGCCGCAGGTACGAACCACACCGAAGACTTCTTCCAGTGCATCATGCTTACCCACGACAGCACCACCGATGGCCCGCCCTTGACCGTCCAGGTACTTGGTCGCGGAGTGGATGACGAGGTCGGCACCCAACGCAAGAGGCTGCTGCAGCGCAGGTGTCAAAAAGCAGTTATCAATGGCCAAAAGGGCATTATTACGTTTTGCTATGGCAGCAAGCGCCGGGATATCGGCAATCTCGGAAAGCGGGTTTGAGGGCGTTTCTGCAAACAGGAGCCGCGTTTTGGGCGTAATAGCCGCTTCCCACGCTTCTACATTAGAGAGTTCAACATAGCGGGTGGTGATGCCAAACTTGCCCAGGTATTTATCGAACAGGCTGACGGTCGAGCCAAAGAGCGAACGCGATGCCACGATTTCATCACCGGCAGACAATAATGCAAGCGCCGTCGATAAAATGGCCGACATACCCGAGCTCGTTGCCACGCAGCGCTCTCCACCTTCAAGTGCTGCCAAGCGGCGCTCGAAAGTATGTACAGTGGGGTTCGTAAAGCGCGAATAAACGTTACCAGGCTCTTGCCCACCAAACTTACGCGCTGCTTCCGCAGCGCTTTCATAGACAAAGCTAGAGGTCGGAAAAATAGGCTCCGCATGCTCTTGCTCGAAGGTGCGATGATGGCCTGCACGGATCGCCAGCGTCTCTAACGACCACTCATCCTGTTGGCTGTCATTATGCATGGACGTACCCCTTATTTTCAGTAAGCATCAGTGACCTGTCGTTAGTCGTCGAGGTCATCATCCTGATTGTGCATATCGACCAGCGCATGATCACCCGCACTTTGATCTTTCGCGGCGTCGTTCCGGCTGGCTTCAAGCACGGCCAGATACGCTTCATCGATATCCCCCGTAACATACTTGCCATCAAAGACCGAGCAGTCGAAGGCTTCCATTTCCGGGTTTACTTCACGACAGGCATCTTTCAGGTCTTCCAGATCCTGGTAGAAAATTCGGTCAGCGCCAATCAGCTCGCCTACTTCATCTTCAGTGCGGCCATGGGCAATTAACTCCACCGCCGCAGGCATGTCGATACCGTACACATTAGGGTAGCGCACAGGCGGCGCAGCGGAGGCAAAGTAAACCTTACGCGCACCCGCATCTCGGGCCATCTGAATAATCTGCTTACAGGTCGTACCACGTACAATCGAGTCATCCACCAGCAGCACGTTCTTGCCTTTGAACTCAATGTCGATGGCGTTGAGTTTTTGGCGTACCGATTTCTTACGCTGCGTTTGGCCAGGCATGATAAACGTACGGCCAATATAGCGGTTCTTCATAAAGCCTTCGCGATACGTCACCCCAAGGTGCTGGGCCATTTCCAGCGCGGAGGTACGGGACGTATCCGGAATGGGGATCACAACATCAATATCGTGATCAGGCCATTCGTTCAGGATTCGGTCGCCCAGCTTGCGCCCCATTTGCATGCGCGTGCCATAGACGTAGGCACCGTCCAGAATGGAGTCAGGGCGTGCCAGATATACATGCTCGAAAATACACGAGCGCAGTTCCGGGCGGTCAGCACATACTTGCGTATGACACTGGCCCTGCATATCCACAAATATCGCTTCGCCGGGTGACAGGTCACGCTCAAGCTCAAAGCCGCCCACGTCTAGCGCGACCGACTCAGACGCAATCATGACATCCTGCCCTTCGTCCGTTTGGCGAGTACCAAACACCACTGGACGAATGCCGTGAGGATCACGAAATGCCACCATACCAAAACCGTTAATGATCGCGACCGCCGCGTAGCCGCCTTTGCAGCGCCGGTGCACTCTACGTACCGCATCAAAAATATCTTCCGCTTCCAGATGCAGGCCTTGCTTACCCAGCTCATGGGCAAACACGTTAAGCAACACTTCAGAGTCGGAGCTGGTATTGATATGCCGTAAATCGGTTGAGAAAAGCTCCTGCTTCAACTGTTCAGAGTTGGTTAGGTTACCGTTATGGGCCAACGCAATACCGTAAGGCGAGTTGACATAAAACGGCTGAGATTCCGCTTCGCTGGATGAACCAGCGGTAGGATAACGTACGTGACCAATGCCCAGGTTGCCCTTAAGGCGAGCCATATGGCGAGTGTGGAAGACGTCGCGCACTAGCCCATTGCTCTTGCGCAGTAAGAAGCGTCCCTCGCTCCAGGTCATCATACCGGCAGCGTCCTGGCCGCGATGCTGAAGTACGGTCAGGGCATCGTAGATTCCCTGATTTACCGCCTGCTTGGCCAGAAGGCCCACTATACCGCACATTCAAGTTACCTCGCTTTAGTGCCATGGCTTGCCAAAACAAGCCCGTACGTTCTTAAAACTCATTTTAATACGTTTGCGTTTAACCGGTACCCGTCAAGCGGTTAGGCAAGCGCAAAACACGCTGTTAGGCGTTATTGACTATCCATGGGCTGCGGCGCAAAACTGCCATGCGGGCGAATCTCAGGCAGTGATATATCGCGTAAAGAGGCGGGCGCTTCTGGCAGCTCACGCTCCCACTGATCCAACTGACTAACCGCCCAATCGCGCAACTCGATAAAGGTGGGCCGTAACAAGGCTTGCTGCCATGCCTGAAGCTCGGCAAGCGGCGTGAGCGTAATAACGACCGTGGCCACCAGTAAGATGATCGTGCCACGCGCGATACCAAACACAGCTCCCGCAAAACGGTTCAAAAGCCCCATGCCTACCCATACAATGGCCGCATGCACCAAGCGAATAACAATGCCGCAAAGCAAGATCACCGCGAAAATAACCAGTGCAAAGGCCAATACAAGTCGAGCGTCAAAACTTTCGATAAACCCGCTCATTAACTCAGCGACTGGCTCTGCCAAAACGCGGGCGACCATTAACGCAACCACCCATGCCCCAAGCCCTAACGCTTCTCTAACAAAACCACGGACAAAGCCGGCCAGCATCGAAAGCGCCAGCACGGCAAGAAATACAGCATCAATCCACGTTAGCGCCATCGTTTAATCTCTTACTCGCACTAACAGACCTTGCACGTTTGCGCGCTGTTTAATTAAGGCCATGGCCGCTTCGCCATCCTCTGATGATGCGTAAGGCCCCACGAGCACTGTGGTCAAGTTATTGTCGCGCTGGCGTTGGAAAACACTAAATCCTTCGCCTGTAAGCTGGCTACCTAGTCGCTGAGCATTCGCGGCATCGCCAAAACTACCCACCTGAACCGCCCACCCACCTTGCTGTGTAGACGCTGGTCCAGCACTCGATGAACCCGCCCCTGATGAACCTGAACTAGAAGAGCCTGTACTTGAAGAACCTGTACTTGAAGAATTAGCACTTGAAGAACCTGCAGCGCTTTGGCTGCTG
Source organism: Halomonas sp. AOP30-A1-24 (assembly GCF_052378165.1). Classification (NCBI taxonomy): domain Bacteria; kingdom Pseudomonadati; phylum Pseudomonadota; class Gammaproteobacteria; order Oceanospirillales; family Halomonadaceae; genus Halomonas; species Halomonas sp. AOP30-A1-24. Next base: position 14,136 of record NZ_JBQSXL010000022.1, on the reverse strand, counting down.
GATGTCGACGTGCTATTCGAGGCTACCAGGTCGGCAATGGGGTCATTTTGGGGAGCGTCAGTGTTTGAAGATGACGTAGGCGCTTGTGCGACGGTTTCCGTTCCACTGGGCGCATCAATTTGAGAAGTATCAGGTAATCTCGGAGATGCATCTATCGGTGCATTAACCCCATCATTGCTTGCCACATTTGAAGATGGCTGAGGGTTAATGGTAGAGGGCATTTGGGGAGCGTCTACATCATGGCGCGCCGTTTCTATGGGCTGTTCAATAATGAACGTTGGTTGCTGTCGCTCCTCACGCGGCGCCGGGTCACTCATCAGCCAAGGGACAACGATTGCGAGTAGCGCAAGCAGAATCACAACACCGCTAATGCGCTCTGTTTTACCATATTTCATATCATCTCCCTCTAGCGGGACTACGCCTTAAGAACGGCTGGCTTGTGGCAGTGATCGAGCTAACAGAGCGGCGACGGTAAAAAAGGAACCCGTTACCAAAATGCGATCCTTGTCAGTGAGCATCTCAGCCATGGCATCAACACCGGCTTCAGGCGAGTCTGCACAAAGCCGCACACAGCCACCATGGGCTTTAATACGCTCAGCGAGTTCATTGGCCGTGTGGCCGCGCTCGCCATCAAGCGTTACACAGACCCAGTCAGTAATACGCGGTGCTAACGCCGCAATAACACCATCAACGTCTTTATCATTGAGCATACCTATCACTGCCCACTGCCGTCCTGTATCAGGCGGTACTGGCAAATGGCGAGCAACATAGGTAGCCGCATGAGGATTATGCCCCACATCCAGGCACCACTGCCCTATCCACTGCATCCGGCCTGGCAGATTAACACTGGCTAATGCATTTTGCGTGGCTTTTAGCGTTAGCGTCAGCCCCGTAAGCGCCAGCGCTTGTAGCGCAGTTGCGGCATTATCGACAGGCAGACCAGGATCAGGCAGCGCATCCAGAGAAAGCGTCTCCCCCGTTGCCGTCAACCCACTCCAGCACCAGGGTAAATGGCTGTTTTCCTCGGCACTGTGGTTAAACGCTAATCCTAACCGGTAAACCGGCGCCGCCAAGGCAATAGCCGCATCGGCCACGCTACCGGGAAGCGACTCACTGCCCAATACCGCTGGCCGCAACGGGCGAAATATACCCGCTTTCTCAAGCCCGATTTGCGAAATATCGGTTCCCAAAAAGCTCGCATGGTCTTGGGCTATCGTAGTGACAACCGCAACATCCGCATTAATGATATTGACGGCATCCAAACGACCGCCCAAGCCCACCTCAAGTACCGCAAGATCCAGTTCAGCTTGTGCCAAACACCAGAGTGCGCACAATGTACCTGCTTCAAAATAGGTCAGGCTAATTTCCGGTGCTTCCAGGCGAGCCTGTTCGACACGTTCAAACCCCTCGACCAGGCACGCGTCGCCAACTTCCTGGCCGTTGATACGCACCCGCTCGTTGTAACGCAATAGATGAGGCGAGGAGTACGTACCCACATGCCAACCATGTGCGCGAGCCACCGCGTCAACCATGGCAACCGTCGAGCCTTTACCATTGGTGCCCGCCACAATGACAACGCGATTGGCAATGGGGCGTTTAAATAGCCCCATACGCTCAGCAACACGTGACACACGCTCCAGACCTAAATCAATCCCGACAGGGTGCAGGGTTTCCAGATGCTGAAGCCACTCTGCTAACGACTTAGGCATTGCGGTGTGGTTCATGGCTCTTGTCAATAGAATCCGGACCTGTCTCGTCAACCGTTACGTCAGTATCGGCGATGTGTGCTTCATCAACCACCGGCTCAGCGACGGCTTCATCATCCGCCAATTCACTGGCTAACGAAAGCGCCTCCTGATGAGTCAACTTGCGTAGTACGCCGCCCACACGGGTACGCATTTCCTGGCGATGTACAATCATATCGACCGTACCATGCTCCAACAGGAACTCGCTGCGCTGGAAACCTTCTGGCAGCGTTTCGCGGACGGTCTGCTCAATAACACGCGGACCAGCAAAACCAATCAATGCATTGGGCTCAGCAATATTCAAGTCGCCCAGCATGGCGAGCGAAGCGGATACGCCCCCAAACACCGGATCGGTAAGCACCGAGATATAGGGCACACCGGCCTGCTTGAGTCTCTCAAGTGCCGCCGATGTTTTGGCCATTTGCATCAGTGAGAAAAGCGCTTCCTGCATACGCGCACCACCGGAAGCCGCAAAGCAAACCAGCGGAATGCCTTCGTCAAGCGCGATAGTCGCCGCTCGGGCAAACTTCTCACCCACTACGGCTCCCATCGACCCGCCCATAAAGGTGAACTCGAAAGCAACCGCAATGACCGGCAAACCGTCCAACGTACCACGCATAGCAATCAGCGCATCTTTCTCGCCGGTATCTTTTTGCGCGGCCGCCAAGCGGTCCTTGTACTTTTTAGAGTCGCGGAATTTCAGGCGATCAACAGGTTCAAGCTCTGCCGCGACTTCTTCACGACCTTCTTTATCCAGGAACCAGTCCAAGCGTTTCCGCGCAGTCAGCCGTAAGTGATGGTCACATTTCGGGCAAACACTATGGTGTTTCTCTAACTCAGGAAGATAGAGAACGGCTTCACACTTGGGACATTTACGCCAGAGGCCGTCGGGCACACTGGCACGACGGTCTTTACGCTGGATACGCCCCATGGAGGGCACTATCTTGTCTAACCAGCTCATATCAAAAAGGCTTCCGTTTTACGTCATGCCTGGCAGCGCCAAGCTTGATGAGTGTCGTCAATCAACTTCAAGTATAGACGATGAGGGGCAGCGTTAGACGTCCATTGCGGTGCGCATCTCTGCTAGCACGCTTCTAAGCTGACCAGCGATAATTTCGGGCGTTTCTACATTTTCGGCAATACGGTTTACTAACGCACTACCGACAATCACTCCATCCGCTACGTTAGCCACTTCAGCAGCCGTTACGCCATCGCGAATACCGAAACCAACACATAGCGGCAGGTCGGTCATTTCACGTAGCGGTGCCAGGCGTTCAGCGACGTCACTTGCATTTAAGGTTGCCGCACCAGTAACGCCTTTTAGCGAAACGTAGTAAAGGTACCCCTCACCCTGGGCGCATATTGTAGCGGCTCGCGTAGGTGAAGTGGTAGGCGCCACAAGGAAAATTGCTGCTAAATTATGCGCTTTTAACAGCGGACCCAATTCATCGGCCTCTTCTGGCGGCATATCGACCACTAGCACACCATCAACGCCCACTTTTTCAGCCTGCTCAGCGAAGGCCTCGTAGCCAATACGCTCAATAGGATTTAGATACCCCATTAACACGACCGGGGTTGTGGCATCGGCCTGACGGAATTCAGCCACCATATCCAGCAAGTCGACCAAGCGGGTGCCCTGCTTTAAGGCGCGCTCACAGGCTTTTTGAATAACCGGGCCGTCCGCCATTGGATCAGAAAACGGCACACCAAGTTCAATGACATCCGCACCCGCTTCTACCAGCGCATGCATAAAGCCAACGGTGTACTGTGGCGCCGGGTCGCCCGCCGTAATATAAGGTATCAGAGCCTTGCGGCCCTGCTGCTTGAGTTCAGAAAAGCGCTGATCGATACGGTTCATGCTTGTCCTTTAAAGCGGGCCTTAAAATTCGATACCGTCAATGTTGGCTACGGTCATAATATCTTTATCACCACGGCCTGAAAGATTAACGACGATATGCTGGTCAGGGCGCATGGTAGGCGCCAGCACCTTGGCGTGCGCCAGCGCGTGGGCTGACTCCAAGGCAGGCATTATACCCTCCATCTGTGTCAGTTCTCGAAACGCTTCCAGCACAGCGCTGTCATTAGCGGTGACGTAGCTAACACGACCAACGTCTTTCCAAAGCGCGTGCTCAGGGCCAACGCCCGGATAATCAAGCCCGGCTGAAATGGAGTGTGTATCGGCGACCTGCCCCGCTTCATCAGACATCAAGTAAGTACGGTTTCCGTGCAGCACACCGCGCGGAGCATTCGATGAAAGTGGAGCGGCATGGCGGCCCGTCTCAACACCATCACCTCCGGCCTCAACCCCATACATCGCGACGGCATCGTCTTCAACAAACGGATAAAATAGCCCAATCGCGTTGGACCCACCACCGACACATGCGACCAACGCATCCGGCAAGCGGCCGATTTGTTCCAGCGATTGGCGGCGTGCTTCACGCCCCACTACCGCATTAAAGTCGCGCACAAGCTCAGGGTATGGGTGTGGCCCTGCTACCGTGCCGATAATGTAAAACGTGTTATCAACGTTCGTTACCCAGTCGCGCAGCGCTTCATTCATGGCATCTTTAAGGGTGCGTGTGCCCGACTCTACCGGAATCACTCGTGCGCCCAATAAACGCATACGATAGACATTCAACTTTTGCCGCTGCACGTCTTCAGCGCCCATATACACATCGCACTCAAGACCCAGGCGCGCGGCAACCGTTGCCGTCGCCACGCCGTGCTGCCCGGCACCGGTTTCAGCGATGACCCGTGGTTTGCCGGTTTTTTTGGCAAGCAGTGCCTGGCCGATGGTGTTGTTTACCTTATGCGCGCCGGTATGATTTAAATCTTCGCGCTTTAACCATATTTGCGCACCACCGAGCATCTCGGACCATCGCTTGGCATGATAAAGCGGCGACGGGCGCCCTACGTAGTGGGCAAGGTCATTATCAAACTCGGCCTGGAAAGCAGTGTCATCACGCAGGCTTACGTAAATTTTCTCCAGATCTTCCAGGGCGTAGCTCAATGTTTCGGATACAAACCGGCCGCCATAAGGGCCAAAATGACCGCGGGCATCCGGCATTCGGGTCAGGTCGCTGAATCTGGTCTTGGAAGCCGTGTCAGAAACGGTTCCAGGAACGGTATTAGCGCCACCAGTTGCTGAGACAGTCACAGGGATACCTCACAAGATTGCCAGAACAGGCAACAATTGAATAAGCGGACATAGAGCGCAGCGTCATAAAAAAACAGACTGCGCGGCGTGTTTAACGGGCGTCGGCTAACGCGACTTGCTGAATAAACAGTGTCATTTTTTCAACGTCTTTACGGCCATGCGCTGCTTCAATCCCACCCGACACATCAACGGCATAAGGCGCCACTTGGTGAACGGCAGAGGCGATATTATCAACCGTTAACCCGCCTGCGAGGATAACAGGTTTTGCCAGTTTTGCGGGGATTCTCGACCAATCAAAGACCTCTCCTGTGCCACCTGGCGTGCCCGGCCGGTAGGCGTCCAGCAGCAGCGCCTGTGCCTGATGATAGTCAGCAGCTGCCTGAGATAAATCGATATCGTCACGCATTCGCAGCGCTTTAATCCAGGGGCGCCCAAACTGTGCGCAAAACGCAGGAGACTCATCACCGTGGAACTGAATCATGTCCAGGTACGGTAAGCACTGCTGAATCACGTCAACGGATTGATCAACAAACAACCCTACCCGGGTAACAAAAGCAGGTACTTCACCCGAGAGCGTTTCAAGTTGCTCAAGCGTAATGCTGCGCGCGCTTTTCGGCCACATTACAAAACCCAGCGCATCTGCCCCCAGCATTACGGCTTTTTTAATATCATCACTGCGGGTAAGCCCACAGAACTTGACCCGCGTACGCATGGGGCTAAGCGTCTTCATCTAGCGCCTCCTGAGCGGGATCAGACGTTGTTTTAGTAAATGTCAGTTTACGCCGCGCCGCTATTCTGGGTGTGTCTGGCAGTTCTCGTTCGCCTGTCCACTCCCCGGTAAAAGCGAGCAGGTTAGGTCCTACCGGCTCCATGGGCAAATCAAACCGCTCGTCGTAAATTGAATCAACAAAATGCAGCCCACACGCAGGAGCGGTTACATCACCTTTCTTACGATTCCTTAGCGCCAGCAATCGTTCAATATAACCTTCGTCCTGCGCCCCACGACCTACGCTTACAAGGGCCCCAGCGATATTGCGAATCATGTGATGTAAAAACGCATTGCCCTGAATATCAATGACCACCAGCGGACCAAACCGCTTCACCTCGACAAAATGCATTTGCCGCCATGGTGTTTTGGATTGGCAGCCTGCAGCACGGAAACTTGAAAAGTCATGTTCGCCAATCAGAGCCTGCGCAGCGCGATGCATGGCATCTGCATCCAGAGGATCGCGGCACCACGTTACGTTCGTGCGTTCAAGCACAGGGCGACTGATTTGATTGAGCAGTAAATAACGGTAACGCCTGCCAAGCGCTCCCAATCGGGAATGAAAATCATCCGAGACTGGCTTCACCCAGCGTACGGCGACATCGCGTGGCAAGTTGGTGTTGGCACCAAAAATCCAGGCTTTCTCAGTCCGCTCAGTCGGTGGGTCAAAGTGCGCTATTTGACGCGTGGCGTGAACGCCTGAGTCCGTACGTCCGCTGGCATGTATCTGAACGGGGGCACCGGCCACTTTTGCCAAGGCATCCTCTACGGCGCCTTGAACAGAAGCAGCATGCTTTAAACGCTGAAAGCCGCAAAAACGCGTGCCATCATATTCAATGCCTATTGCCAAACGGCCTTTCAGCGGCCGGGTTTCATCAAAGTGGTAAAACTGGGTCATCAAGCCACGTCATAAAGTTTGAAAGGATAGGGTTTATACGAAAAGTTGCTGAGCGAAGGCCAGACAAGGCAAAAATCAGCGAAAAAACGGAGTTTACATGGGTAAATGAGTATTTTGAGCTGATTTTTAACGCCGTATGGTCGAGCGCAAGCAGTTTTCGTACAAAGCCTAGCCATTATCCCGACCCGGCGGCTTGAATGCTACCTCTTCAATTTCCCACTCTGTGCCTATCGGGCGAGCCGTGCTTACTTTTTTCAGCGTTTCAGACGGTGTCAGCTCGGGCGCTTCAACCCGCTTAAAGTCCATGCCCTTTAATAACAGCGCATCTTCTTGCGGATACCGTCGGCTGCCATGGCCTGCCAAACCTGCTGCCTGACTTTTAGCATAGCTAGCGCCAAAAGCATCGCCTCTCTCGGGTTTACGTGTAGAGGCTTGCAGGTCACTACTAACGGGTGGCGATGGTTTGAACACCTGAGGCTCAGCAAGCGACGCGCTCCTCAAATGCGTTTGAGCAACCGGCTCTTCAGCCTCGCGCCGCTTTCTGCGCCATATTAATCCCGTCAACAGCAGTACCAGCCCAAGGGCAATGAGTGGCCATTGATAACGCTCAATACTACTCAAAACACCACTTGATGGCGCATCGTGTACGTCAGAGATTGGCTGTGCCGCAGCATTCGCCTCAGCCATTAATGGCATCGGAGGAGACGCTTCTACCAACACGTTATTCTCGATGAATTGACTGAGATTATGACGCAGTTCGCTGAGTTCAAGACGAAGCTGCTCGCGCTCTTCATTAGCCGCCAGTAAGCTTGCCTGGCTTTGCTCCAGCTGCTCTGTAAACCGGGCCATAGCACGAGTCAGCTCGGCTTCTATCTGGGCAGTAGCCAGCTCAGGCGCAGGTGGCGCCTCAACCTCAACGTCCACTGGAAGACTCTGAGGCACTGCTGTATTGGCGCGCTGCTCGCCTGCCACCATCACCTGGACAGCGTGAGCCGCCTCATCGACTGAACGTAGCTGCACTTGCCCTTCTGCGGGCAAGCGCAGTGCCTGGCCCGTCCGCAAACTATTAATATTGCCCTCAGGAAAGAACTCAGGATTCGCCGCTACCAGTGCCAACATCATCTGCTGAACGCTCGCGCGCTCAGGTTTACTACGCGAGGCAATACGCCACAACGTATCACCCTCTTGCACCCTTACCTCGGCACGTGGAAGAGGCTCTGTCATTTCCGAGCCTGAGCTTGACACGACGCCGCCAGCTTCTGCCTGGTTCAATGGATAATTAGCGTAGTCAGCCGGGTCAAAAAGCAACGTGACCGCGTGCTGTTGCTGCCCTTCCGGCGAATCAATGACCAGTAGCAAATCCAACCAGGGCGTTGTTACCGCCTGTGATGCGCGCAGGATAATGCGCCGACTGCCCGCTTGCTCTTGAATCTCGGCATGCACCTGACGAGCCAAAGGCATCCACTCAAGCCCAGAGGCGATAAATGATGGTTCATCAGCAACCTGTACGCTTAGCTCGTCTAGCGCGTAGGCGTTTGAGTCAAGCAACGGTAACGAAGCATTTAGCGGGGCTTCCAGCCAGGATTCCACCTCGGCAGGTCCGGCTTCAATTGCCTGCGCAAAAGACGGCACCCCAGCAATCGACAGCAGTGCGATCGTTTTCAAGAAAACGCAATAATTTGAATATTTTTTCGCCACGTTACCCAATCCGTTTTTTTATGGAAACCGCGCTAGCAAGTGCGGTACATGCCAACACAGAACGCAAATTATAATTAACACAAATAAGCAGGTAACGCATGGAGGCGGGTTACTTAATTTAATTTAAAACACTTACAAAAAAACCGGCGCGCTAAAAGCGCCCCGGTTTTGGCTGACGTACTGCGTTGTTTTACTGTTCGCGCAAAATTTTGAGCATGCGCTTAAGCGGCTCGGCAGCGCCCCACAGCAGTTGGTCGCCAACGCTAAATGCCGAAAGGTATTCACCGCCCATGTTCAGCTTACGCAAACGCCCCACCGGAATATCCAATGTGCCAGTAGCGGCGGCAGGCGTTAAACCTGCAATGGTGGCCTCTTTCTCGTTGGGGATCAGCTTGACCCACTCATTATGCTGAGCGATCCGCTCTTCAATCTCATCCAGCGGCACATCATGTTTCAGCTTGATGGTGAACGCTTGGCTGTGAGAACGCATGGCACCAATACGCACGCAAAGACCATCAATCGGCACAGGATTATCACCAAGACCCAGAATTTTATTGGTCTCAACAAAGCCTTTCCACTCTTCACGGCTCTGGCCGCTCTCAAGCTTGGTATCAATCCACGGCAGTAGGCTACCGGCAAGCGGTGCGCCGAAGTTATCGGTCAGGAAGTCGCCACCGCGCATGGCCGCCGTTACCTTGCGGTCAATTTCCAAAATCGCGCTGGAGGGATCAGCCAGTTCGCTACTAACGCTGTCGCGCAGTTGACCCATTTGATTGAGCAGTTCGCGCATGTGCTTGGCGCCAGAACCGGAAGCCGCCTGATAGGTCATGGAGGTCATCCACTCAACCATATCGGCTTCAAACAGGCCGCCCAAGCCCATCAGCATGAGGCTAACGGTGCAGTTACCGCCGACAAAGGTCTTGGCACCTTTGGCAAGCTGCGCATCAATGACCTTACGGTTAACCGGGTCAAGCACGATGGTAGCTTCATCCTCCATGCGCAGCGTGCTGGCGGCATCAATCCAGTAACCCTGCCAGCCATTTTTACGCAGGTCACCATAAACTTGCTTGGTGTAGTCACCGCCTTGGCAGGTAATAACAACATCCAACGCTTTCAATTCTTCAAGAGCAAACGCGTCTTTTAACGCAGGTACGTCTACGCCGATGTCGGGACCAGGCTGGCCTACTTGGGAGGTGGTGAAAAAGACCGGCTCAATGCCGTTAAAATCACCATCTTCCTGCATGCGCTGCATCAGCACAGAACCCACCATGCCACGCCATCCTACGAAACCGACTTTCAACATGCGAAGTCCTCCAGCAAAGAATGAGACATATATTATACACAAAACTTATAAATAACGTCGGCCACTCTTTGAGTGGCCGAGGCATCACACTTTTCATATCAAATAGTTAGCACGCTTTATAGCGCATTTAACTTTTTGCAAAGGCCGCCAGTACCGCATCGCCCATTTCGACCGTCGAAACACGACGCGTTCCTTCTGCGGCGATATCCGCCGTGCGCAGGCCGTTATCCAGAACGCTACCCACCGCGGTTTCAATGCGCTCGGCCATGGCCGTTTCATTGAGCGAGTAGCGCAGCATCATGGCAACCGACAGCATCATGGCGAGCGGGTTGGCAATGTTTTGCCCAGCGATATCCGGCGCGCTTCCGTGGCAAGGCTCATACATGCCTTGGCCGCTTTCGTTCAGCGAGGCCGAAGGCAGCATACCGATGGAGCCGGTAAGCATGGCGGCGGCGTCAGACAGAATATCGCCAAACATATTGCCGGTCACAACGACATCAAACTGTTTCGGGGCACGTACCAGCTGCATCGCGGCGTTATCCACGTACATATGCGAAAGCTCGACGTCCGGGTACTCTGGTGCCAAACGCTCCATCACTTCACGCCACAAAATGGTAACTTCCAGCACGTTAGCCTTATCTACCGAGCAGAGTTTTTTGCCACGCTTTTGGGCCATTTCAAACGCGACGCGGCCGATGCGCTCAATCTCACTTTCGGAATAAATGTAGGTATTATAGCCCACACGCTCCCCGTTACGCTCCTCAATACCCCGCGGCTGGCCGAAGTAAATGCCGCCGGTCAATTCACGCACAATCATGATATCCAGGCCTGCCACCAATTCAGGTTTCAGGCTGGAGGCGCTGGCCAGCTGCGGGTAAAGCATGGCCGGGCGCAGGTTACCAAACAGTCCCAGGTTCTTGCGCAGGCCCAACAAACCTTTTTCAGGGCGCTTGGAAAGGTCTTCGATTTTGTCCCATTTGGGGCCACCCACCGCAGCGAGCAGAATCGCACTGGCCGCCTTGGCTTTTTCAAGCGTTTCAGCAGGCAGTGGGTCGCCATGCACGTCGTAAGCCGAGCCGCCGACCAGCGCTTCTTCAACGTCAATATCCAAACCCGCTTCCTGGCACGCTTTTAGCAAACGCGCAGCTTGAGCAGCAATCTCTGGGCCAATACCGTCGCCGGGTAATAGAAGCACCTTATGGGTCATGTTAAATCCTTAATAGAGAGTCAGCACGGCTTACCGCCGCTTAGCGCAGTGCAATGGGGTTGCACTGCGCTATGTGTGTCTTTTTAACTATTCTGAATGACGCTTATGCGGCTGTATCAGGCTGGCTGACGGAACAACCAGGGTCGAGCATCTTTGTGTTTTTGCTCAAAGGCACGGATCGCATCTTCGTCCTGTAGCGTGATGCCGATATCGTCCAGTCCATTGAGCAGGCAGTGCTTGCGGAACGCGTCCACTTCAAACTCAAGAATTTCGCCGCTCGGCGTGATGACCCGCTGGTTCTCCAAGTCGATATCCAGCTGATAGCCTTCATTAGCATCAACGCCTGTAAACAAGCGATCCACTTCTTCTTCGCTTAACGTGATCAGCAAGATGCCGTTTTTAAACGCGTTATTGTAAAAAATATCTGCAAAGCTTGGCGCAATCACTACTTTAAAACCAAAATCTTCCAGTGCCCACGGCGCGTGTTCCCGCGAGCTTCCACAGCCAAAGTTGCGCCGAGCCAGCAACACCTCAGCCCCCTTAAAACGCGGCTGGTTGAGCACGAAATCAGGGTTCAGCGGGCGACTGGAGCAATCCTGCCCAGGCTGGCCTTCATCTAAATAACGCAGCTCATCAAACAGATTCACACCGAAGCCGGTCCGCTTGATCGATTTCAAGAACTGCTTGGGAATAATTAAATCGGTATCGACGTTAGCGCGATCAAGCGGGGCAACCACGCCTTCAAAACGAGTGAACTTTTTCATGGGTTAAGCCTCCTGGGCGTGGGTAGCATCGTTGGCGGATAAACTGCGTACATCAACAAAGTGGCCAGCAATCGCAGCCGCTGCCGCCATGGCAGGGCTCACCAGGTGCGTACGACCACCGTACCCTTGGCGTCCTTCGAAGTTGCGGTTGGAGGTCGATGCGCAGTGCTCGCCTGCGCCCAATTTATCAGCATTCATGGCCAGACACATGGAGCAGCCCGGCTCGCGCCACTCGAAACCAGCGTCGATGAAGATTTTATCCAGCCCTTCCTCTTCTGCCTGGCGTTTCACAAGGCCAGAACCCGGCACCACCATGGCAAGTTTAATGGAACCTGCCACTTTATTGCCTTGAGCCACTTTGGCAGCCTCACGCAAATCCTCGATACGTGAGTTAGTACACGAACCAATAAACACTTTATCGAGCTTGATATCGGTAATTTTTTGGTTAGCGTGCAAGCCCATATATTCAAGCGCGCGAGCATGGCTGCGCTGCACGGTTTCATCCTGCGAGGCTTGCGGGTCTGGCACGCGCCCGGAAATACCTGTCACCATCTCGGGGCTGGTTCCCCAACTGACCTGCGGCTCGATATCTTCGGCCTTCAGAGTCACCACTTTGTCGAACGCGGCATCGTCATCTGATACCAGTTGACGCCAGTCAGCCACCGCGGCTTCCCACTGCTCGGCGGTCGGCGCAAAGGGGCGCTTGGCCAAGTAATCAATCGTCGTGTCGTCCACAGCAATCAACCCGACCCGGGCACCCGCTTCAATCGCCATATTACACACGGTCATACGGCCTTCCATGGAGAGCGACCCGATAGCACTGCCCGCAAATTCGATAGCGTAGCCCGTACCACCTGCCGTACCGATCTTGCCGATAATGGCCAGTACCACATCTTTGGCGGTCACGCCGAGGCCAAGCTCCCCCTCAACACGCACCTGCATGTTCTTCATTTTTTGTGCCAACAGGCATTGCGTCGCCAATACGTGCTCAACTTCAGACGTACCGATACCGTGCGCCAGCGCGCCAAAAGCACCGTGAGTGGCCGTATGGGAGTCACCGCAAACGACGGTCATGCCGGGCAACGTGGCGCCCTGCTCTGGCCCAACCACGTGCACGATTCCCTGGCGGGGGTCGTTAATTTTAAACTCTTCAATTCCGTACTCAACGCAGTTGTCGTCAAGCGTCTGAACCTGAATCAACGACACCGGGTCTTTAATGCCGCTATTACCTTCGGCGCGCTCTTTCGTCGTCGTTGGGACGTTGTGATCCGGTGTTGCCAGGTTAGCATCCAGGCGCCACGGCATACGTTTGGCCAAGCGCAACCCTTCAAACGCTTGCGGAGAGGTCACTTCGTGAAGCAGCTGGCGGTCAATGTAGATCAGCGCCGTGCCGTCATCGCGCTGCTTCACCAAGTGCTGGTTCCAGAGTTTGTCGTAAAGGGTTTGACCTGACATATGGCTCTCCTGGGCAAGCGCCCTGCTAGTTCGGTATCGCAGCCTCTACGTGCTGCTTAATGTGACGATGCAGCCAGTGTTACGCGTAGCGACCATAAAAGCAATTCATGTTATTTATAGGTATGATTCCATACTGGAATACACCAATACTAACCACACAATAGTGAGCACCACTTGGATACCCAGAGCCTACAAGCGTTTTTAGCCGTTGCTGAAACACAAAGCTTCTCGCGCGCCGCCGAGCAGCTTTATCTCACTCAGCCAGCGGTTAGCAAACGCATTGCCACGCTGGAGTCGCTGGTGGGCACGCGGCTGTTTGACCGTATTGGCAGGCGTATTTCGCTTACCGAGGCAGGCCATTTATTACTGCCACAAGCCAAGCGAATTCTGTTAGCGGTAGAAGATAGCCGCCGAGCACTCGCGAATCTTTCTGGCCAGGTGGGTGGCCAATTAACGCTGGCTACCAGCCATCACATTGGCTTACACCGCCTGCCACCTGTGTTGAAAAACTACACCCAGCGCCATCCAGAAGTAGAATTGGACCTGCATTTTCTGGATTCAGAGTTTGCCTACCAGGGCGTGCAAGATGGCACCCTGGAAATGGCCGTGGTGACGCTCGCTCCCCACCCTGTTGAGCAATTAAACGTGGTGAACCTTTGGCATGACCGGCTATGTTTTGTTTGCGCGCCCGACCACCCGCTAGCTCAAGCCGCTATCCTTAGCCTTGAAGCACTTTGTCACTATAAATGTGTTCTACCTAGCGCCAAAACATTTACCCGTACATTGATTGAGCAACGTTTTGCCAAGGCGGGCCTGTCTCTACAGGTCAGTATGGCTACCAACTATTTGGAAACATTAAAGATGATGTGCAGTGTTGGGCTTGGGTGGAGCCTGCTGCCTGAGGGGATGATTAATAGTGAGCTGGTCGAGCTGAAAATAGATACACCGCCCATCTATAGGCCGCTCGGCTATTTGGTGCATACCAATCGGACACTTTCCAACGCCGCGATAAAAATGATTGAGGCGCTGGAGGCGACGAAAACGACGCATCATGGATAACCAGGTATATGTTATCCTTTTAAGTTCAGCAGACAATTTATCGCAATGATGTGTCTAGCCACTTGCGCCTACAACTCATCCTGA
>NZ_JBQSXL010000021.1:0-74995 GCF_052378165.1 Halomonas sp. AOP30-A1-24 | reverse complement strand
TGCCGGTTTGGCAAGGCCTTTTTGAAGATAGTTTCAAAAAGTTCAAACAAGCGTCACACGACCGTAACGTTTCTTGCCTGCCTGTATAACGTAGGCCTTACCCGTTGCCAGCATGGTGTCCTGCGCAACCACGTCGCCATCGACTTTAATACTCCCGTTCTTAAGCATGTCTTTCGCCTGGGCACTGTTTTTGGTCAGGCCTGAACGGTTGAGTACGGCAGCAATGGGGGCTTGATCAGCGCCTTCAAAATCCACTTCTATTTCTGGCAGATCGTCAGGCAGTTCGCCATCGGCCAGTTGGTTACCTGCGGACTTGTGCGCATTAGCGGCGGCTTCTTCACCGTGGTAGCGAGCAATCAACTCACGCGCCAGCTCCATTTTCACGTCACGTGGGTTCGCACCCTGCTCAACACTCTGCTTAAGCGCATCAAGCTCTTCGTTGGATTTCAGCGACAGTAGCTCAAAGTAGCGCCACATTAAGCTATCGGGCATTGAAACCAGCTTGTTGAACATGGAACCCGGTGCTTCATCAACGCCCACGTAGTTACCGAGCGACTTCGACATCTTCTGCACGCCGTCAAGACCTTCCAGCAACGGCATGGTGATAACAACTTGAGGCTCCTGGCCGAAGTGCTTTTGAATTTCACGCCCCATCAGCAGGTTAAACTTCTGGTCGGTGCCGCCTAACTCGATATCCGCTTCCAGCGCCACAGAGTCATAGCCCTGAACCAGCGGATACAGAAACTCATGAATGGCGATAGGCTGATTGGCTTTATAGCGTTTTTCAAAATCATCCCGCTCAAGCATACGCGCAACGGTGCTTTGTGCGGCCAGCTCAATCATCTTGGCGGCGGTCAGCTCGCCAAACCACTCCGCATTAAAGCGCACCTCGGTCTTTTCAGGATCAAGGATCTTGAAAACCTGCTCTTTATAGGTTTCCGCGTTGGCTTTCACATCGGCTTCGGTCAGTGGCTTGCGGGTGATGTTCTTACCCGTCGGGTCACCAATACGTCCAGTGAAGTCACCGATCAGAAAAATAACGGTATGCCCCAGGTCCTGGAATTGACGCATTTTGGTCAGAAGCACGCTGTGACCCAAATGCAGGTCAGGGGCTGTGGGGTCAAAACCAGCTTTGATACGCAGCTTGCGCCCGGAGGCCAGCTTCTTTTTAAGCTCGTCCTCTACGAGGATTTCATGCGTACCCCGCGCCAACAGCGCTAAAGCCTGATCCACCTCACTCATTGCCTCTCTCCACTCTAAACGTTGCCCCATTGGGCATACAGATGAACAATAGCCGACGATGTTACCATGCCTGCCCGACCTGGTTGAGCCTTCGCACCGCCTTGGATACTGCTTTATGAAAACGCTCCCCACTGCTCCCACGCTTTATTATATGGGTTTAATGTCAGGCACCAGCCTTGACGGTATTGATGCAGCGCTTATTGCGATCACTCCCACCGCCCCGCCTCGGCTGGTGGCCACCCATGCCGAGCCCATGCCGGAAGCATTGCACAGCGCACTATTAACGCTATGTAACGCAGAGCAGGTAAGTTTCGCCCAGTTGGCCTTGGCAGAAAATGCCTTCTGCCACCTTCAGGCGCAGGCTATTAATACCCTTTTGACCCAGCAGGGTCTTTCACCCAGCCAGATTAGTGCGGTCGGCAGTCATGGCCAAACCATCGAGCACGCTCCCGATGGGCATAGCGGCGGCCCTGCCTACACGCTGCAGTTGGATAACCCAAGCCTATTGGCGGAATTGACAGGCTGTACGGTCGTCGCCGACTTTCGCCGCCGCGACTTGGCGGCAGGCGGCCAGGCGGCCCCACTTGCGCCCGCCTTTCATCAGGCGCTATTCGGAAGACAAACGATAGAACAACTCATCCTCAACCTGGGCGGGATTGCCAACGTTACCTGGCTGCCGCGGAATGCTGAACAGCCGGTATTAGGGTTTGATACCGGCCCAGCTAATGTATTACTGGACGCCTGGTTTGCAAAACATTATCCCGGCCGGTTTGATCAAAACGGCAGCTGGGCTAAAAGCGGCCAGGTAGATAGTGCTCTCTTGGCGCGCTGCCTCAACGAACCCTACTTTCGCCAACCGCCGCCGCGCAGCACCGGACGCGAACTGTTTCACTTAACGTGGCTCAAGCAGCACCTTACCGGCACGGAATCACCCGAAGATGTGCAGGCCACACTTGCCGAGCTAACAGCGATCAGCGTGGCCGAAGGCATTAAGCACTTATTGCCCGACAACCAACCCGCAACCCTAATCACCTGCGGCGGAGGCGCCCACAACGCCTACTTAATGGCACGCCTTGCCCATTACCTACCTAACGCCACGTTTACCTCGCCATCGGCTTACGGCTGGCCAGAAGACTGGATTGAAGCAGGTGCCTTTGCCTGGCTTGCCCATCAGCGTTTGCACCATTTACCTGGCAATTTACCCTCGGTCACGGGTGCCAGCGGCCTGCGTGTATTAGGGGGCATTTACTCACGCTAAGCGTCAGGCGATGGAAGCTGCTGATATTTATTAGCGAAAAGAGGCCGTTCATACGCATTCTACTTTGCCGAGGATGCTCGCAGTTCGGTAATATCCCCCTCACTTCCAACTGCGGTAAGGTGCTTGAGTATGATGGACATCGCGCTTCCTGAGTCGCTCGCCCAAGCGCGAGAACGTCTGCATCAGGCGCTTTTAGAGGCCAAGCGTCCTTTAAATGACGCAACGCTGCTTGCGGTGAGTAAAACCAAGCCAGCCCCTCTGATTCGCCAAGCTTATGCACTTGGTCAGCGGGCGTTCGGCGAAAACTACCTGCAAGAAGCATTAGACAAGCAGACCGAGCTTGCTGACCTAAACGATATTGTGTGGCATTTCATTGGCCCGCTACAGTCGAATAAAACCCGCGCAGTGGCAGAGCACTTTGACTGGATGCATAGCGTTGACCGTTTAAAAGTTGCCAACCGACTCAGCGAGCAGCGCCCAGGTCATTTAGCGCCGTTAAATATATGTTTACAGGTTAATATTAGCCGTGAGGCGTCTAAATCGGGGGTGATGCCTGAAGACGTTAGGGCGCTGGCCCATGAGGTAGCCCAGCTACCCCGTTTACGGCTGCGCGGTTTAATGGCAATTCCCGCGCCAGCGGACACACTAGAGGCACAGCGCAAGCCGTTAGCCGAACTAAGGCACCTGCTGACAGAACTACAGACAACGCTGCCTCAGGCCCCGTTAGACACGCTTTCAATGGGCATGAGTGATGACCTTGAAGCCGCCGTCATGGAAGGTGCCACACTGGTACGTTTAGGCACCGCTATTTTCGGTGCGCGCGGCGCAGTCAATTCATAACACAGGACACGCACATGACAAATAAGACCACTTTCATCGGCGCAGGCAATATGGCGACCGCTATTATCGGCGGCCTTATCGACAGCGGTGTTGCGCCCACGGACCTTACCGCCACTGCGCCCAGCAGCAGCGAGCTTGCGCCGGTAAAAGAGCGCCTAGGCATTAATATTCACACCGACAACAACGTTGCCGTCAGTCACGCTGACGTGGTGGTGCTGGCCGTTAAGCCGCAAATCATGCGGGTGGTATGTGAAAAGCTGCGGGAGACTATTCAGCAACAGCGCCCGCTGGTGATCTCCATTGCAGCAGGCCTGGACGCCGCGACCATCGACCAGTGGCTAGGGGGCAATAACGCCTTGGTCCGCTGCATGCCCAATACACCTTCGCTGGTGGGATACGGCGCCAGCGGCCTGTTCGCCAATTCAGCTGTGAGCGATGCCCAGCGCGATATCGCCACTCAGCTAATGGAAGCTGTCGGCATTGTTGAGTGGGTGGAGGAAGAACCGCTTTTGGACGCGGTAACGGCGGTTTCCGGTAGCGCCCCGGCCTATTTCTTTTTAATGCTTGAAGCCATGGAAGAGGCTGCCGTAACGCTTGGGTTACCGGCTGAAACGGCGCGCCGCCTAGCCATCCAAACAGCGCTGGGCGCCGCCACCATGGCGCAGAAGAGTGACAAAGACCCTGCCACGCTTAAGCAGAACGTGATGTCGCCTGGCGGCACTACTGAACGCGCGATTCATCATCTGGAAGAGGCGCAGTTGCGCACTACCATTGCCGATGCCATGGAAGCCTGTGCCAAGCGCGCCCAGGAAATGGCCCGTGAATTAAGCAGCCACTGAATCATCTAACGTAACGGAGACACCAGCAATGGGCAGTCAATTGGGTAGCGCCGGGTTAACGCTAGTTAACTCACTGATCAACATTTATTTATTTTTACTTATGCTGCGATTCTTATTGCAGGCATCGCGGGCGGACTACTACAACCCGCTAAGTCAGTCGGTGGTTAAGATCACCCAGCCTGTCGTAAGGCCTTTCCAGAGCTTTTTAGGCCCTGTGGCAGGCCGTTTCGACCTTGCCACACTCGCCGCAGGCTTTGTGCTGAAAGTAGTGAGCATGGTGGCTATCTTCATGGTGATCGGCATTGGCATCCCCCCCATTGCCGGGCTGCTAATTGCAGGGGTGGCGGCGATTGCCAATGCGATCTTAAAGATCTACTTTTTCGCTCTGATTGTGATGATCATTTTGAGCTGGGTTGCTCCGAATGCCAGCCACCCGGGCGCACTACTGGTCATGCAACTGGTTGAACCCATCATGGCGCCGGTACGCCGGGTGATTCCACCGCTGGGAATGATCGACCTGTCCCCCATTGTGGTCTTTATTGCCATTAATCTTCTTGATGGCCTGGTGGTTGGCTCTCTGATCCGTGCTGCCGGCATTTCAGGGGCCCTGGTAGGGCTTTAAGGTTTTAGCCCCGCTTTCCCCCGGCTTTATTCAGAAGAACCCTTTTTGCAGGACTAACGCTTTCGATGCCCGACTCAGACACGCTTGCCCTTGCTGACCGACCAACGGACGCCGTTGGTCTTGTCACGCCTCATATTGCGCAGTTCGACACGCCACTTGCCCTCGCCTGTGGAAAAGTACTTCCGGAATATGAGCTGATCTATGAGACCTACGGCACCTTAAACGCCGAACGCAGCAATGCGGTGTTGATTTGCCATGCGCTTTCCGGCCACCACCACGCGGCGGGCTACCATAGCCAGGATGACCGCAAGCCCGGCTGGTGGGATGCGCACATTGGGCCAGGTAAATCGATCGACACCAATCGCTTCTTTGTCGTTTCCCTGAATAACCTGGGCGGCTGTCACGGCAGCACCGGCCCGGTTAGCCACAACCCTGAAACCGGTCGCCAGTGGGGGCCAGACTTCCCCATGGTCACGGTCAGCGACTGGGTCGCAAGCCAGGCACGCCTGGCCGACCATCTGGGGATTGAGCGCTGGGCGGCCGCCGTGGGCGGAAGCCTCGGTGGCATGCAGGTACTGCAGTGGACAATAACCTACCCTGAGCGAGTGGCAAATGCCGTGGTGATTGCCGCAACGCCCCGGCTTTCAGCGCAGAACATTGCGTTTAACGAAGTAGCCCGTCAGGCCATTCGCTCAGACACCGAGTTCTTCGGCGGCTGGTACGCCGAGCACGACACCGTACCCAAGCGCGGGTTGAAACTGGCACGTATGGTGGGGCATATCACCTACTTGTCAGAAGACGCCATGGGCAGCAAGTTCGGGCGCGACCTTAGAAGCGACGACCTTAACTTCGGCTTCGATGTTGAGTTCCAGGTCGAGTCCTACCTGCGCTACCAGGGCGACGCGTTCTCCACCGCCTTTGATGCCAATACCTATCTTCTGATGACCAAGGCGCTGGACTATTTCGACCCGGCCGCCACCTGCGGCGGTGACCTGGCCAAAGCGCTTGCCCCTGCACAATGCCCTTTCTTGATTGTCAGTTTCACTACCGATTGGCGCTTCCCGCCCGCCCGTTCCCGTGAGCTGGTCGATGCCCTTATCCGAGCGGGCAAGTCGGTTAGCTACGCCAATATTGCGTCGCCCCATGGGCACGATGCGTTCTTGCTGCCAGAGCCGCGTTATGAAGCGCTGTTCAGCGCCTTTATGAACCGTACTGCTCGTGAGCTAGGCCTGGAGGAGACCCGTTGATGCGCGCCGACCTTGAACTGATTTATGACTGGGTGCCTAAAGGCGCTCACGTACTGGATCTCGCCTGCGGCGATGGCGAGCTTCTGGAGAGCCTGGCCCGCGACAAGAGCGTTACTGGCTACGGTCTGGAGATCGACCCAGACGGTATTACCAGCTGCGTGGCACGCGGTGTCAGCGTGATAGAGCACAACCTGGACGACGGACTGGCCAGCTTTTGCGACCACAGCTACGACCTGGTCATCATGACCCAAGCACTCCAGGCACTGCGCCGCCCCGACAAAATGCTTGATGAAATGCTGCGCGTCGCTGACGAAGGCATTATCACCTTCCCCAACTTTGCCTACTGGCGTCACCGCGTCTACCTGGGCCTACGCGGCTACATGCCGGTCTCCAAGTCGCTGCCTCACGCCTGGTACGACACGCCCAACATTCACTTGTCGACCTTTAACGACTTCGAGCAGCTGTGCCGTGAAAAGGGCCTGGTAATCGTGGACCGTGCCGTGGGTGTGGGCGAGCGCCGTGGGCACTGGACCTCAAAGTGGTGGCCCAACCTCTTCGGCGAGATCGCCATCTTCCGCGTACGTCGCCGTTAAGCGAACCGGCAGCGTGCGCGCAAGCGTTACGCTGACCGGAACACCCTCCTTCCACTGAGTGCTCGTACCATACGCGAGCACTTCAACACCGCTGGCAACCGCCGCCTCAAGCCCTGCCGCATAGGCGGCGTCGATATGCGCAGCGGCTGCGACATCATTAATACCTTCGTGGGCAATGCAAAACAGCAGCACAGCCCGCTCCCCCTGCAAGGCCAATGCACTTAACGCCTGCAGGTGTTTAAGCCCGCGCACGCTTACCGAATCGGGGAAATAACCGTATCCATCCTGCTCTTTGAGGGTTACCTGTTTGACCTCAATGTACGCGCGCCCTTTCACCGGGTCCTCAAGCAGAAAATCAAGCCGCGACTCCCCGACCTTTACCTCACGACGCTGGCAGGCATAACCGGTAAGCGCCTCCAGTTGGTTAGCACTGAGCGCCGCCTCGACAATCCGGTTGGTTCGCCCCGTATGAACCGATACCAACGACACGCTACCATCGGGCTGGGGCAGCTCAATGAGCTCCCATGTCCATAAAAGCTTGCGCTTGGGATTATCACTGGGTGACAGCCACACTCGGCAGCCGGGCACATTGACAGCTTTCATCGACCCGGTATTGGGACAGTGCGCTACCACTTCTCGGCCATCGTCCAAGCGCACATCAGCAAAAAAACGCTTGTAGCGGCGCAGCAGCGTACCAGGCACCAGTGACGGATAACCCAATGGAGCATGCAACGGAGAGGCCCGTGTCATAGCCGCCCCACAAAGCGGGTGATCCGCGCCACCGCCTCCTCAAGCCGAGCAACATCATTGGTAAACGCAATCCGCACATGGTGCTCGCCACCGCGCACGGCAAAATCAATACCGGGGGTAATGGCTACGCTTTCCTCTTCCAGCAGCCGTTCACAAAAGGCCTGGCTATCGCGGCTATAGCGCGAGATATCCAGCCAGACATAAAACGCGCCTTGAGGCGGTAAGTCGGGCGCCAGGCCAAGCGTCGCCAGCCCATCAAGCAATACCTGACGGCGCTCGGCGAGAATTTCACGACGCTGCTCCAGAATCGCCCGGCACTCGGGAGTGAAAGCGGCAAGCGCTGCATGCTGAGAAGGGGTAGAAGCCGCCAGAAAGACGTTCTGGGCAAGCCGGGTTAAAGGCTCAACCGCATGCTGCGGCGCGACCAGCCAGCCCAGGCGCCAGCCGGTCATACCGAAATATTTTGAGAAGCTGTTAACCACAAACGCTTCGCTGGAAAGTGATGTCGCAGACAGCGGAACATCGTCGTAGTTGAGCCCTTGATAGATCTCGTCAACGATCACTTCGCCCGAGCGCGTGGCCACAGCGTCCAGCACTTGAGACAGCTGCTCAGCACTCAAGGTGTGCCCGGTAGGGTTGGAGGGCGAAGCCAGCATGGCCAGCCGGGTTTCATCACGCCAGTGCCGCTCAACCAAACCGGCATCCAACTGCCAGCCGCTCTCACGCCCCACGGAAACCGCGTCAACTTCAGCGCCTGCCAACGCCATAAAGTGGCGGTTGCATGGATAATTGGGGTCCGCCATCAGCACCCGGTCACCGCTCTCTACAAGCAGTTGGCTTGCCAGCAGCAGCGCGCCGGATGCACCCGGCGTAACCAGAATTCGGGCAGGGTCCACGTCAGCATTAAAGTGCTCAGCGTAGTGCCTGGCAATGGCCTCACGCAGCGCAGGCAGCCCGGCGGCGGGAGTGTAACGCGTCTGGCCACGTGACAAGGCCTGTTGGCCTGCCGCAATGATCGGCTCAGGCGTGGCAAAGTCTGGTTCGCCGACCTCCAGATGAATCACGTCATGCCCCGCCGCCTCCCGCGCCTGGGCCATTTCCAATAGATGCATCACGCGAAAAGGTGCCACGTGGCTGATTCGTGGGTTCCAGGCCATAACGGCTCCTTCATCTAGCAAAGTTAAAGCATGACAGGGGTCTTACAAGCAGTAGGACCATAGTCGCAAACGCACCATTATGCTTGCAAAGCGGGAGTTTTTCAGCTAAACAAGCATCCCTTTGGCGTGAGATCGTGGCATACGCTCATGATCGATCAGCAGTCATATACGTAAGGGGCAATCCCATGCCAGTAGCGGAAAAAAAACCGGAAGCGGCCAAGTCCTTCACTCCGTATGAGTCGGCACCGGGTGAAGAGTACATGAACGATAAGCAGTTGGCGCATTTTCGTCAGCTGCTGTTGGACTGGAAGCAAGACCTCATGGAAGAGGTGGACCGCACCGTGCGCCACCTTCAGGAAGACGCCAACAACTACGCCGACCCCGCCGACCGGGCAACGCAGGAAGAGGGCTTTAGCCTTGAACTGCGCACTCGCGACCGCGAGCGCAAGCTGCTCAAGAAAATCAATGAAACCATCGAAAATATCGACGACGACGATTATGGTTTCTGCGAAGCATGCGGCGTTGAAATCGGTATTCGTCGTTTGGAAGCCCGTCCTACCGCCACCCTTTGCGTTGATTGCAAAACCCTGGCGGAACTTAAAGAAAAACAGCTTGGCGGCTAAGCCGGTTATTTAACCCCTTGGTACGCTAACGCTGAAGCGGGCACCTTTGGGTGCCCGCTTTTGTTTTGGGTAAAGGTTTGCATGATGTCTTCTATCAGCTACCGGGGGCGCTTTGCCCCCACTCCTTCAGGGCCTTTGCATTTTGGTTCGCTTGTTGCAGCGCTCGGCAGTTATCTGGATGCCCGTGCCGCTGGCGGGCGCTGGCTGGTGCGTATTGAAGATATCGACCCACCGCGCTGCCCCCAAGGGGCAGACGCCACCATTTTGCGCCAGCTGGAACGCTTTGGCTTACAGTGGGATGAAACGCTATGCTGGCAGCACAACCGCCATGACGCTTATCAACAAGCGCTGGATCAACTCATTGATCAGCGCTTGGCGTATCCTTGTAGCTGCTCACGCAAACAGTGGCAATCGCATGCTATTTATCCAGGCTGGTGCCGTGACGGATTAAGGGAGCCGGATAAGCCGGTTGCCTGGCGGTTACGCAGTGACCTGGCCAAGCGCCCGATTGTCTGGCAGGACCGTCTGTTTGGCGCGCAGCAGTTTGACCCAGTAGCGCTGGGTGACGTGGTACTTAAGCGCAAGGATGGTCTTTGGGCTTATCAGTTGGCGGTCGTCGTTGACGATGCCGAGCAGGGTATTACCGACGTGGTTCGTGGGCTCGATTTACTCGACAACACCCCTTGGCAGCGTCAGCTTCAAAGCGCTTTGAAGCTACCAGAACCGCGCTATTTACATTTGCCACTGGTCGTCACCCCAGACGGCCAAAAGCTTTCAAAACAGAACCTGGCCCCGGCGCTTGCCGAGGATGAAGACGGCAGGCGGCGCCAGCTTTTTCAGGCGCTTCAAGCGCTTGATCAAGCACCGCCGGCCGCTCTGGCCACCGAACCTCCTGCCAGCCAGCTACACTGGGCAGTGGCAAACTGGGCGATTGAGCGCCTTTCCCCCACCGAACACCGCCGCTCGCCGTAAGGAGTTCTCCATGTATGTCTATCGCATCATGCTGTTTTTGGTGTTTGGCGGTTATTTGCTCTCTCCGTTATTAATGGACGGCTGGAGCAATCCGAGCACGGCCTGGTACCGCCCGTTCGCTATCTGGGGCGTGTTGATTGCGCTCACGCTATGGCTTGAGCAAAAAAGGAAGTTAGATGAGCGTTGAGTTAACCGGCGTTTTACTGCTCGGCCTGGGCTTCCTGGGGCTGATGTTTAGCTGTGGCGTCGCCGTTGAGCGCGGCTGGTTGCCTACATACGTTACCCGCCACCCCATCGTTTACACCCTCGCTCTCGGCGTTTATGCCAGCGCCTGGGCAATTTATGGCAGCGTTGAACTTGCGGCCCAGGCAGGGTTTGGCTACCTGGCTTACTACCTGGGCGCGGCCGGTACCTTTTTACTTGCTCCGGTCCTGCTAGTGCCTATCCAGCGGATTACCCGCACGTATCAGCTCGCCTCACTCGCGGACCTGTTTGCGTTCCGGTTTCGTTCGCGCTGGGCAGGCTCGCTGGTCACGTTAATCAGTCTTTTGGCCGTGCTGCCGCTGTTAGGCATTCAAGTTCAAACCTTGAGCAGCGCTATTCAATGGCTCACCGGTAGTGCCTATAGTTCCGCGGTCGCCCTGCTATTTTGTGGGCTGATTGCGGTACTCGCCGTGATGTTCGGAGCCCGACATAGCCATACGCGCCAGGACCCGTTAATCAGCATGTTGGCGCTTGAGTCTCTGATCAAACTACTCGCCATGCTGTGCCTGGGCGCGGTGGCCTTATGGCTTGTGTTTGATGGACCCAATGATTTACAACGCTGGCTTGAGGGGCCGGGCCTACAAGCCCAGCAGGCAACCTATCAGCTGGATGACGCTCAATGGCGCACGCTGTTACTGCTGTTTTTTGCAGCCGCGTTCATGATGCCCCATCTATTTCATATTACCTTTGCCGAAAACCTGTCACGTCACACCCTGCTTCAGGCCAGCTGGACATTACCGCTTTACCTGTTATTGATGGCCTTGCCGATACCACTTATCTGGTGGGCCGCTCAATCGGTCAATAACGAGCTTCCGATCACTGCCTACGCGGTGTATATGATCAGCGAACACTGGTGGGTCAAAGCACTGGCATTTCTGGCCGGGCTCGCTGCGGTCACCGGTACGATGATCATGATCGCCCTGGCGCTATCCGGCATGGTGCTCAACCATATTGTGCTGGTGGCCAGGCCGCCCGAAGCGCGTAGTGACCTTTATGGCTGGCTACTCTGGCTACGCCGAGCCTTGGTGGTCGGCGTGATTGTTAGCGGCTGGCTATTTTATGAGGGGGTTGGGCGCCATCACGACCTCGTGAGCCTGGGCATGGCCTCTTTTGTGGGTATGGCGCAGTGCTTGCCCGGCATGCTGGCACTGCTTTACTGGCCAGGTGCAAATCGCAAAGGCATGGTTGTTGGCCTTATCGCAGGTGTCATCCTGTGGCTTTGGGGGCTTTGGCTACCGCTTATCTTCACGTTCCCGACCCCCGCACTGCCCTTTAGTCACCTGATGAGCGACAGTGCGCCGCCCTGGTACACGGTAACGCTGGTATCACTGGCGACCAACATTGTTCTCTTGATGGTTATTTCGCTGTTTACACGTATTTCAGAGGGCGAAAAATCAGCCGCCGAGGCGTGCTCCGTCGATGCCGTTATCCGCTCCAAGCGGCTACCGCTGGAGGCTGCCACCGCTGCTGACTTTTCTACGCACCTGGCGCAAGCGATCGGCGATGAAGCCGCCCAGCGAGAAGTATCCAGAGCATTAAAAGCGCTCAAGTTTACGCCACAAGAACGCCGCCCTTACGCACTGCGCCGCCTGCGTGACCGTATTCAGGCCAACCTGTCAGGCTTAATGGGGCCTTCGGTCGCACGTGACATTGTCGACCGCTACCTGCCCTACCGCCATGACGACGCCCCGGTAACGGACGATATCCACTTTGTGGAGAGCCGCCTGGAAGCCTACCGTTCACGCCTGACCGGGCTTGCCCGAGAGCTTGACGGACTGCGCCGCCACCACCGCCAAACGCTGGCTTATCTTCCTGTTGGCCTGTGCGTATTTGGCGATGACAAAGAGCTTTTGATGTGGAACGAGGCGCTTTCCCAGCTTTCTGGCATCAGCGGCGAAAGCGTGATTGGCGCGCGCTGCGATAATTTACCTGCGCCGTGGCCTGAGCTATTGGGCAACGTCTTACTGGCCTCCCACACACCGCTTTATAAGCAGGCGGTGTCGCTGCACGGCAAGGATTACTTTCTTACCCTGCATAAAGCCGAGCTTAGCGGCCACGACAGCCGAGGCGGCAGCGTGGTGTTGGTCGAAGACCACACCGAGATGAAGTGGCTGGAAGATGAGTTGGTCCATGCTGCCCGCCTGGCTTCTATTGGCCAGTTGGCAGCCGGCGTTGCCCACGAGATTGGCAACCCGATTACCGGGATTTCGTCACTGGCGCAAAATTTACGCTACGATACCAACGACCCTGCTCTGCTGGAGACTGCGGATCAGATCCAGCAGCTAACCCGGCGCGTAACGACCATTGTGAACTCGCTGGTCGGCTTTGCGCATGGCGGGCGCCAGGCGGGCCCGCCGCCCGCGTCTCCTGCGGCGCTTAACACGCTAAGCGAAGACGCATTAAACTTGATCCACCTGGCGCGCTCGGGTGAGGATGTAACGTTGACCAATGCGTGCCCTGATGGTCTTGTGGTACGCGGGGATGCTCAGCGTTTAACCCAAGTGATGGTCAACCTGCTTAGCAACGCCAGGGACGCTTGCATGCCCGGCGGCCAGGTGGTGATTACCGCAGGGCAGCAGGCAGGCAGTGCCTGGTGGCGGGTAACGGATAACGGCCAGGGAATTGATCCTCGCGTGCGTGACCACTTGTTTGAGCCATTCACCACGACCAAACCTGCAGGCGAAGGCACAGGACTTGGGCTGTCGCTTGCGTATCAAATTATCAACGAGCACCAAGGCAGAATAGACGTGGCCTCGCCGCCGCCCAACGAGCCTCGCGGCACGGCCATTACGCTTTGGCTGCCGCTTTACCAACAGGATGGCCAGCGACCCTATGCCCAGGATTCTGATTGTTGAAGATGAAGCGATTATTCGCAGTGCGCTAAAGCGCCTGCTTGAGCGTCATGACTACACCGTCAGCGAAGCAGGCAGCGTTGAAGAGGCCAACCAACTAACGCTTCCTGAGTTCGACCTCATCATCAGTGACCTGCGTCTGCCGGGCGAGCCTGGCACCACGTTGATTGGCACTGCTGCTCCCGCACCGGTGCTGATCATGACCAGCTATGCCAGCATGCGCTCAGCGGTAGATGCCTTAAAACAAGGTGCCGTCGATTATATCGCCAAGCCGTTTGACCACACTGAAATGCTGGAGACCGTTGAGCGTATATTGCATCAGCAGTCGATGCAGCATGGCGAGCCCCCTGCGATTACTGATGATGGTGGCAGCCAGCAGATGATGATTGGCGAATGCGCGGCCATGCAGCAGGTCTATACGCGTATCCGCAAAACCGCCCCGGCCGATGTGACCGTGCTGATTTTAGGAGAATCAGGTACCGGAAAAGAGCTGGTTGCGCGGGCTATTCACCAACAAAGCAAGCGCGCCAGCGCCCCGCTAATCAGCGTTAACTGTGCCGCTATTCCCGAAACGCTGATTGAGTCTGAACTGTTCGGCCATGAGAAAGGCGCGTTTACCGGCGCCAGCGCATCACGCACCGGCCTAGTGGAGGCCGCCGACCAGGGCACGCTGTTTCTTGATGAGATTGGTGAACTGCCCCTTGATGCTCAGGCACGCCTGCTGCGTGTGTTACAGGAGGGAGAAATCCGCAAGATTGGTTCTGTGGAAACCCGCCACGTTAATGTCCGCCTGATTGCCGCGACCCACCGCGACCTGCGTGCCTTATCCAAAAGTGGTGAATTTCGCCTGGACCTTTACTACCGCTTAAACGTGATGCAGATCGAGCTCCCCCCGCTGCGCGAACGCGAAGACGACGTGCTCCAGATTGCCGATATCTTGCTGGATAAAGCGTGCACGCGTCACGAACGCCCCGGCCTACGGCTTTCAAGGGCCGCCCGCCAGGACCTGCGTGATTACCCGTGGCCAGGTAACGTTCGTGAGCTTGAAAACGCCCTGGAGCGAGGCGTGATTTTAGCCGAAGGCCATCTGATTCACCCGGACGATCTCGGGCTGGCACCTGCACCGCCTCGCGCCCATTCACAGGCGAGTTCAGCGGCTTCCTCCAGCGACGAGAGCACGCCAGCGGAGGATGAGGATGATCTCTCTTTGGAAGACTATTTCCAGCACTTTGTGCTTGAGCATCAGGACCTGATGAGCGAAACCGAGCTGGCTCAAAAACTGGGCATTAGTCGTAAAAACCTGTGGGAACGGCGCCAACGGCTTGGCATCCCGCGTAAAAAAACTGCTCGGCGTCCCAATTGACGTCGCTGACTGGCCTGCCCGCCAGCGCCTCACACCAAATGCTTACGACCATCGTCTACTATACTGATTTAAATAAAAAATAACCGATTTACGTTACCCAATCATTGTTACCTACCCACACAATGCCCGTAAAAAATCGGACCAAAAACGGTAACACTTATCTGTCACCGAAGTTCCTCAAAATAAAAAACAATCATAAGCACATGAAATAAATAAACATTTAAACAAGTGGCACGACGAGTGCAATATTACTGGGTAAGAAAAATAAACTGGGCCAAGCGGTGGGTCACTAACAAAAACAACATGACACCACCCCAACCTGAGCCATAACAAAAACAACAAGGCCAGGAGAGATAACAGCACTAATAATAACAACAGGCTTCAATCTCATGACTTGCTGGCGCTAAGCACAATAAGCGCAGCTAATAAAAACAACAGGTAGCAAGTGCCCAAAATGGACGCGACGTACACCAAATGATCTGCGCCCCAACAAGAATAATTGCAGTGAGTGTGTACACCCCCGGAACCAACAATAATACGTCGGGGAAGAAAAGTTCGCGGTTGGATTATTGTTTTGAATACGAGGCGGTCGGATACTGCCTATCGACTGCGGTGCGTATTCAGGGCGATGTGCCATCATGAAGAAAAACAGCAGCATGGACGCTGATTAAATGCTTTATAGGGGAGGCTCTTTTAGCCTCCCCTTTCCGCGTTTAAAGGGGAAGGCGTTCGTAAACCTGCCCGAGGTGCTTTGCAAGCGTAAAGGGGTCGGCTACACTCATCGGCTTACCGCTTACTTCACGGTCACTTTTTCGATACCCTGCGAGTCGATATCGCCGCATGTTCAAAGGATTTACCCGTTTCTTACATAGCCCGGGAGAGCAATTGAAAACCCTGCTCGATCCCCAAGAGAGTGGAACCGCTCTCAGCCCACGCATTATCCCTCGGTCCGAGCACCCTGTTTCTCGCCAACATATCAGCGACGCTGCGCTAAAAGTGCTTTACCGCCTTAGCGGTGCAGGCTTCGACGCCTACCTGGTGGGCGGATGTATTCGCGATGCGCTGCTTGGCAAAATGCCCAAGGACTTTGACGTTGCCACCAACGCCACGCCGGAGCAGGTGCGTGACCTGTTTCGCAATTCGCGTTTGATTGGCCGACGCTTTCGTATTGTCCATGTCCGCTTTGGGCGCGAGGTCATCGAAGTCACTACGTTCCGTGGCAAGCCACAAGACGAACACGGCGAGAATATCGCTCACCAGTCGGACGCCGGCTTGCTGCTGCGAGACAATGTATGGGGCAGCATTGAGGAAGATGCCTTACGGCGTGACTTCACCGTTAACGCGCTGTATTACAACATTGCCGACTTCAGCCTTCACGACTTTGCCAACGGTGCGCGTGATATTGAATCGCGCACGCTGCGCCTGATTGGCGACCCGGCCACCCGCTACCGGGAAGACCCGGTGCGTATGCTGCGCGCCGTTCGCTTCGCGGCCAAGCTCGACTTCACTATTGAGCCTGACACCGAAGCGCCGATGTACGACCTTGCGCCGCTGTTGCTGCAAATTCCGCCTGCACGGCTATTTGATGAAGTGCTCAAGATGTTTATGTCAGGCTATGGGTTGGCAACCTTCCGCCTGCTTAGCCATTACGGCCTGTTTGGCATGCTCTTCCCCGAATCGGAAGAGGCCATGGCCGATGCGGCGTGGGCGGAAAAGCTCATTGAATTCGCCTTGGCCAATACCGATAAGCGCATTGCCGAAGGTCGCCCGGTGACGCCTGCCTTCCTGCTGGCCGCCTTCTTATGGGCCCCGGTTGCCAATCGCCAGGCCGAGCTTGAAAGTGAAGGCATGCCCGCGATACCGGCACTGCAAACGGCATCGCAGGAGGTGGTGTCGCGTCAATTGGAACATACCTCTATCCCTAAACGCTTTGGCATGCCCATGCGCGATATTTGGGAGCTACAGGCACGTCTGCCGTTACGACGTGGCAAGCGTGCGTTCCAAACCCGCGAGCACCCACGGTTTCGTGCCGCTTACGACTTACTACTGCTGCGTGAGCAGGCGGGCGAAATCCCGCGCGGCTTGGGCGACTGGTGGACGGCCTTCCAGCAGGGCGACGAGCATGAGCAGCTTCGCTTGCTACAAAAAATTGGGGGCGACCCGGCAAGCCAGGGCGACCGCCGCCGCAAACGGCGCCGTAAACCCACGCGCAAATCGGAAAAGTGAGCAACGCATGAGCCCGACATCGCTTACGTATATTGGCTTGGGTAGTAATCTCGATGATCCTATCAGGCAGGTGCGCCAGGCGATTTCGGCACTTGCCCTGCTGCCCTTGAGCCAGTTGACGGCCACTTCCTCACTTTACGCGAGCCGCCCGGTTGGCCCCCAGGACCAGCCGGATTTTGTCAACGCAGTAGTCGCCCTGACAACGCGCCTTTCACCGCTGGCGCTGCTTGACCAACTACAGGCGCTGGAACAACAGCACCGGCGCCAGCGGCTACGCCACTGGGGCCCACGCACACTGGATCTGGATTTACTGCTTTTTGACCAGCAGATAATTGCCTACCCGCGTTTAAACGTTCCCCATCCGCGTATGCACGAGCGCGCCTTTGTGCTCGCTCCCCTGGCGGAACTGGATGCAACGCTGACGCTTCGCCAGCAGCCGGTAAGCGAATGGCTAAATCAAATCCCCGAACCAGGCATTCAGCGTTTAGTCGAAGATGGTCCTGCCTAAGCGGTTATCTTGCTACCCTAGCCTCGACACACAACACTGGACCGGGTAACAATCGCTTTCCAGCCCACACACCAACGTTCTGGTTTGTCTTTCAGGGCCCATTTTTCAAGACCCGTTTTTTAAGAACTATTTTCAAAAACCATTTTTAAGAACATCGCAACAGCGTGATATTAACAACGGTCGGCTGCCCATGCCGCAGCGGCCACGACGAGTGAGAGCATGCCATGAAACCCGTGACTCTAAGCACGCTACAGGCCTACAAGTGCGCTGGCGAAACATTTAGTTGCTTAACCGCTTACGATGCCTCCTTTGCCCAAGCGGCTAGCCACGCCGGTATCGACGTGCTTTTGGTGGGTGACTCGCTCGGCATGGTGCTCCAGGGGCATACCAGCACGCTCCCCGTGACAGTCGACGATATTTGCTACCACACCCGCTGTGCCGCACGCGGCAAAGGCCATAGCCTGTTGATGGTTGACCTGCCGTTTATGAGTAACGCCTCTACACAGCGCATGCTGGAAGACGGCGCAGCTCTCATGCGAGCCGGTGCGGAACTGGTCAAGGTAGAAGGCGAAGCCTGGATGGCCGAGGGGATCCGTGAGCTAACACGCCGCGGCGTGCCCGTATGCGCCCACTTGGGCTTAACGCCACAGGCGGTTTATCAGCTAGGTGGCTACAAGGTACAAGGACGAGACACCGCCCAGGCAGAGCGTATCCTGCAAGATGCCAAAGTGCTGGTTGAGGCGGGCGCTTCGGTTATATTACTGGAGTGCGTACCGGCAAGCCTGGGCAAGGCCATTACCGACGCGCTTGATGTACCGGTCATCGGAATTGGTGCAGGCCCCGATACCGATGGTCAAATTCTGGTCATGCATGATGTGCTCGGCGTCACCCATGGCCGCCCGCCGCGGTTTGTGAAAAATTTCATGGCAGATGCTGGCAATATTCAGGGCGCTTTTCAGGACTTCCACGAGGCGGTCAAAACGCGCGCCTTCCCTGCTCCCGAGCACTGCTTCTAACCTGCCCGTTTGCGACGTAACCTTACGACACATGACTATGCGTACATTGCGAGAGATCAACGACCTGCGCAGCCTGCTGCGCGACTACCGAACGCACGGCCAGCGAATCGCGCTCGTGCCGACCATGGGCAATCTTCATGCCGGGCATTTAGCGCTGGTTGCCAAGGCGCGTGAGCACGCAGATGTTGTTGTTGCCAGCCTGTTTGTGAACCCCATGCAGTTTGGGCCTAACGAAGACCTGGACGGCTACCCGCGCACCTTCACCGATGACCAGGCAAAGCTTAGGGCAGCCGGATGCGACGTGCTCTTTTCACCCTCGGTAAGCACGCTTTATCCCAATGGGCTAACCTCGCAAACGTGCGTTCACGTGCCTGACGTGGGAGAGGGCCTGTGCGGTGGCTCACGGCCCGGGCACTTTGACGGCGTGTCTACCGTTGTCACTCTGCTGTTTAACCTGGTACAGCCCGACGTTGCCTGCTTTGGTGAGAAGGACTACCAGCAGCTTGCCGTTATTCGCAAGTGTGTGCAGGACCTGCATATGCCGATTGACATTATTGGCGTGCCGATTGTGCGCGACGACGATGGGCTGGCGCTTTCATCGCGTAACGGCTACTTGAGCGATGCCGAACGCGCGATAGCCCCTACGCTTTACCGCACGCTGTGTGAATTGCGCGACGCGTTAGAGCAGGGGGAGCCGCTTGAAACCATGCTGGCGAACGGGTTGATTGAGCTTACCGAGGCAGGCTTTACGCCCGATTATCTTGAGCTTCGTACGCCCGAGTTAACGCCTGTTAGCACCACCACGCGTGACGCGGTATTACTGGCCGCTGCTCGGCTAGGTCCCGCTCGCTTGATTGATAATCTCAGCGTGCAACTGCCCGCTTGATCCATTACGTTTTATCGCCAAGCCGCAGGCTTCGCAACCAGGAGTTGTTATGCAAACAATTATGCTCAAAGCCAAGCTCCATATGGCACGCGTTACCCATGCAGTGCTTAACTACGAAGGGTCTTGCGCCATTGATGGCGACCTGCTGGATATGGCCGGTATTCGTGAAAACGAACAAATCCAGATCTATAACGTTGAAAACGGTGAGCGTTTTACCACCTACGCGATCCGTGGCGAAGAAGGCTCTCGTTTGATTTCGATTAACGGCGCGGCGGCGCATTTAGCCGCCCCCGGTCACCGGATTATTATTTGTAGCTACGCCCACTATTCGGAAGCCGAGCTTGAACAGCACCAGCCAGCTCTGGTCTACCTGCAGGAAGGTAACGAGGTTAGCCATACCAGCAACGCTATCCCGGTGCAGCTGGCGTAGGCTACGCATTCTAGTCATCTATCGAGCGGGCCTTCAGGGTCCGTTTTTATTTGCCTTTAAAAAAGCGCATTGCCGCAACGCACAACTTTCCCCTATGCTGAGTAGCAAGCCTGACATAAAAAAACAGATAGCGCAGGTTATGCTCAGTACATCAGGCAGTAAGAGCAGATAGCAAGAACAGATAGCAAGAACAGACAGTAAAACAGGTCCGTAAAAACAGGCCCGTACAAACAAAATAGCAAAACAGACGGTCTACCTTACTCACGTTAGGAGTCATCTCATGCAAGAAGTGGTCATTGTTGCGGCTCGCCGCACCGCGGTCGGTTCCTTTGGCGGCTCACTGGCAGGCATTCCTGCAAGCGAGCTTGGCGCGTTAGTGATTAAGGATATCCTTGAATCAACCGGCGTTTCCCCCGACCAGGTGGACGAAGTACTCCTCGGCCAAGTACTGACGGCGGGCGTAGGGCAAAACCCTGCTCGTCAGGCGGCAATTAAAGCGGGCCTGCCGGCTTCCGTACCGGCCATGACAATCAACAAGGTATGTGGCTCAGGCCTAAAAGCCGTGCATCTTGCAACACAAGCGATTCGCTGTGGCGACGCTGAGCTGATTCTGGCGGGTGGGCAGGAAAACATGTCGGCGTCTCCCCATGTATTGCCCCATTCGCGCACTGGTCAGCGCATGGGCGATTGGAAAGCCATTGATACCATGGTGCATGACGGCCTTTGGGACGCCTTCAACGACTATCACATGGGCATCACTGCAGAGAATCTGGCTGAAAAATACGGCATCACCCGCGAGGAAATGGACGCGTTTGCCGCTCAGTCACAACAGAACGCTGCCAACGCCATTAAAGAGGGCAAATTTAAAAGCCAGATCGTGCCGGTGCAAATCCCCCAGCGCAAAGGCGATCCCGTTGTGTTTGATACCGACGAGAACCCGCGCGAAATTACCGCTGAAAAGCTGGCGGGCATGCGCCCAGCGTTCAAAAAGGACGGCACCGTTACCGCAGGTAACGCCTCCTCATTGAACGATGGCGCGGCCGTTGTGATGATCTGCTCGGCAGAAAAAGCCAAGGCGTTAGGTCTTGAGCCGCTGGCACGTATTGCCGCTTATGCCAATGCGGGCGTAGACCCTGCCATTATGGGTATTGGCCCCGTGCCAGCTACCCGTCGCTGCCTGGAAAAAGCCGGCTGGAGCCTGGAGGACCTGGACCTGGCGGAAGCCAACGAGGCTTTTGCGGCACAGGCCCTTTCTGTTCAGAAAGAGCTGGGATGGGATATATCCAAGGTCAACGTCAACGGTGGCGCGATTGCCCTGGGCCACCCGATTGGCGCTTCTGGCTGTCGCGTACTGGTATCGCTCCTTCATGAGATGATTGCCCGGGATGCCAAGAAAGGCCTGGCAACGCTGTGTATCGGCGGCGGCCAAGGGGTGGCACTGGCGATTGAGCGCCCCTGATCTCAGCGATTAACGCTTAAAATGTAAATGCCCCTGTCACTGACAGGGGCATTTTTATGCATCAAGGCTTCGCATCTAGCACTCATGGGGCGCTTAGCGGTGCTTTTCACCCACAATGGTGGCGGGTGTTCGCCATACCAACAGCGCGCCCAGCAAGAATAGGCCCGATGCGGCCCACATGGTAATAGGCAGGCTAGTAGCATCAACAACCCGGCCACCGACCATCGCGCCCAGCCCAATGGAGAGGTTGAATACAAAGGCCATCAAGGCGGTCGCGGCTTCGGTATTGGGTGCGGTGCGTAAAATCCACGTCTGTATGCTCACCGACACGCTGCCAAAGGCCGCGCCCCACACCATGAGTAGCAGCACGCCGCTGACAGGCTCGACCCCGAGCAGCGGGAAAGACGCCACCACCAATAGCAGCAAGCTTGGGATCGCCAGCACCGCTCGGTAAGGATGGCGCCCAGCGAACATGCCTGCGGCGATATTGCCCAGAATTCCTGCCGCCCCATACAGTAGCAGCAAGCTGCCCACATGGCGCTGAGCTACACCGCTTATCTCCTGAAGGATAGGGCTAATGAAAGTGTACGCTGCAAAGTGTCCGACAACTACAAAGCCCGTGACCAGAACCGCGACCCGAACGCCACGGCTAGTGAACTGCTGGGCCAGCACTTTGAGACGGACTGGCTCCCTGGGTGGAAGTGGCGGCAGCCAGCACCACAATGCCAGTGCGGTTAACAGGCTAAAACCGCCCAAAGCCCCAAACGCGATTCGCCAGTTGCTTAGATCACCCAGTAAGGTACCCAGTGGCACGCCAAGCACCGATGCAGCGGCTACGCCGCCAAAAATAATCGTCATAGCCTTGGGCACTTTATCGCTGGGCACCAAGCGCGGAGCAATACTCCCGGCCACGGCCCAATAACCGCCGATACTGACACCCACCAGCACGCGGGCGGCCAGCAATAGGATAAAGCTACTGGCCAGCGCTGAAAGCACGCTACCAATCACCATGACGACCATGAGTAGCGTGAGCATAATGCGCCGATCCAACCGGCCTACCGCCACGGGCAGTAGCGGCGCCGAAAAAGCGGCGACCACGCCCGGTACCATTACCATCAAGCCAGCGACACCGGGCGTTACATCCATGGATGAAGCCACCTGAGACAACAACCCGATAGGCAGCTGTTCAGCGGTTACCAATAGAAAAATGCCGATCATCACGGCGACCACCGCCCACCAACGCGGTGCCTGTTCCTTCTCCATGCCTACTTCCTTCTAACTAAACGTCCACCCAACCAAACGCTCTTTTAATCACACTTTCTTTCAACCAAACGACTCCGCCCCCGCAACCAGGGGCTACGGGGGCGGAAGAGACAACCTTACGGCGACTTAGTCCGCGGTGTTCTCACTTTCAGCGGCAAACGCTGCTTTCTCTTCTTCGGTGATCTCTTTCATCGAGAGCTTCACGCGGTTGCGGTTATCGATGTCGAGCACCTTCACAATCACGTCGTCGCCTTCGTTCAGGAAATCGCGCACGTTGTTAACGCGCTCAGCCACGATTTGCGAAATATGCACAAGACCATCCGTACCCGGCATGATGTTCACAAAGGCACCGAAGTCAGCAATACGTACGACCTTGCCGTTATACAGTTTGCCAATTTCCGCTTCTGCCGTAATCGCCAATACGGTATCGATGGCTTTTTTCGCCGCAGCCTTGTCTTCAGCGTAGATACGCACGGTACCGTCGTCATCAAGGTCGATAGACGCGCCAGTATCTTCGCAAATTTTGCGAATGGTGGCGCCGCCTTTACCAATAACGTCACGGATCTTGTCCGGGTCGATCTTGATGGTGGCCATGGAAGGCGCATTATCGGAGACGTCGGTACGGCTCTGGCTGATGACTACATTCATCTGCTCAAGAATACCCAGACGCGC
Organism: Halomonas sp. AOP30-A1-24; assembly: GCF_052378165.1. NCBI lineage: Bacteria > Pseudomonadati > Pseudomonadota > Gammaproteobacteria > Oceanospirillales > Halomonadaceae > Halomonas > Halomonas sp. AOP30-A1-24. The sequence continues at coordinate 51,913 of NZ_JBQSXL010000021.1, read as the reverse complement.
TTTGTGGGCTTGCTGAAGCGCAGTCTCCATGATCTCTTCGTTGATGCCTTCAATCTTGATGTCCATCTGCAGGGCAGTAACACCCTCTTCTGAACCGGCCACTTTAAAGTCCATATCGCCAAGGTGATCTTCATCACCCAGGATATCGGTCAGTACCGCGTAGCCATCTTCGTCTTTCACCAGGCCCATGGCGATACCCGCCACCGGTGCTTTCAACGGAACACCCGCATCCATCAGCGCAAGTGAGGAGCCACATACAGACGCCATCGAGCTTGAGCCGTTGGATTCAGTAATTTCCGATACCACACGAATAGTGTAGGGGAAGGCTTCTTCAGACGGCAGCATGGCCTGAACACCACGGCGTGCCAGACGGCCATGGCCGATTTCACGACGTTTCGGGCCACCCATAAAGCCCGCTTCACCGACCGAGTAGGGAGGGAAGTTGTAGTGCAGCATAAAGCGGTCTTTACGCTCGCCTTCCAGCGACTCGATCAACTGAGAGTCACGCAGGGTGCCCAGCGTTGCCACTGCAATCGCTTGGGTCTCACCACGAGTGAACACCGCCGAACCGTGAGTCTTGGGCAGCGCGCCCACTTCGATCGCCAGCGGGCGCACGGTGAAGTTGTCACGGCCATCAATGCGCGGCTCACCTTTTACAACGCGTGAACGTACAACGCGTTTCTCAAGGCCAGCAAAGGCACCTTTTACTTCGTCTTTGCTGAACTTGTCGTTCACCGGTTCACCGTCAATGGCTGCCAGCTGTTCAACCGCCTGATCTTTCAGGGCTGCCAGGGCATCCTGGCGCTGCATCTTATCGGTGATGCGATAGGCATCGCCCACCTGCGCTTCAAACGCATCCGCAATGGCGGTTTTCAGCGCTACGTTCTCAGGGGCTGGCTGCCAGTCCCAACGCGGTTTGCCGGCCTCGGCAACCAGCTCGTTAATCGCGCTAACCGCGACCTGCATTTCCTGGTGACCAAACAGTACGGCGCCCAGCATCTCGTCTTCCAGAAGTTCTTTGGCTTCGGACTCGACCATCAGCACAGCGTTTTCAGTACCGGCAACGACCATGTCCAGCTCGGAAGTCGCAAGCTCTTCAACGGTCGGGTTAAGGAAATAACCCTGCTCTTCGTTGAAGCCAACGCGCGCAGCACCGATCGGGCCGTTGAACGGCACGCCAGAAATGCTCAGTGCAGCGGAGGTGCCCAGCATCGCGGCAATATCCGGATCGTGGTTACGATCAGTGGACAGAACGGTACAGATAACCTGCACTTCGTTCATAAAGCCTTTAGGGAAAAGCGGGCGGATCGGACGATCGATCAGACGCGAGGTCAGGGTTTCTTTCTCGGTCGGGCGTCCTTCGCGCTTAAAGAAGCCGCCGGGAATTTTACCTACCGCGTAGGTTTTTTCCTGGTAATGAACCGAGAGCGGGAAAAAGGGTTGGCTGGGGTTGGCTTCTTTGCGCGCCACCACGGTACACAGCACAACAGTATCTTCCATGGTGACCATAACGGCACCAGTGGCTTGACGAGCGATACGCCCGGTTTCTAGCGTGACGGTGCTACGACCGTACTGAAACGTTTTTTTTACCGGATTCACGGCGACTTCCTTTAACATTAATATCTACTTGTCTATTCGTTTGGGTCGTTTTGACTCGTCACCATTCTAGGCGCTGTAGCGCCATAGGGCTACCAGAAACCCAAAATCACCGGGCGCAAAGACCTTGCTCAGTGACTGACAGGCATAAAAAAACGGGCAGCTCACAAGGAGCTGCCCGTTTCTCAATCTTCGCCAACAATAACTTAGCGGCGCAGACCTAAACGCTGGATCAGAGACTGATAGCGTTCGAAATCTTTACGCTTCAGGTAGTCCAGCAGTTTACGACGCTGGTTTACCATGCGGATCAGACCACGACGCGAGTGGTGATCCTGCTTGTTGGTTTTGAAGTGGTCCTGCAGGCCATTGATGTTGGCGCTCAGCAGTGCAACCTGCACTTCAGGGGAACCGGTATCGTTATCGCCGCGGCCGTATTCGTTGACGATTTCGGCTTTCGTTTCAGCGGTTAATGCCATCTGTCTCTCCAGTAAGCAATATGCCTAAAATTTAATGGGTGAGACCACGCATATTTGCAGTCTCAGGCGACTCTTTTCGACGTACTGTTTCCAGTACTATTTTCGCGCAAACCGTCACATCCTTGCAACGTTTTACCCAGACTCTTACGAGATAGCGACGGTACTTAACAGCCGCTTGGGCGCTACTTCCTGAGCACCTTTTACAACACCGAGGCCGATAAACGTCTCGGCATAATAAAGTCTTGCCAATGCATCGGGGGCCAGCGCACCAATACTCAAGTTGGCCGATTGACCGTGGGCTAGACGCCCGTAAGCCGTTTCGTCCACCTCAAGCGTCGGCAGGTGATCCACCAGCACATCAGCGGGCATTAATTCAGCCTCACGCGAGGCCTGATCCGCCAATGCTTCAAGCGCTTCCAGCGTCCACATCGCATCGCCCGTAAAAGGCCCGGTCTTGAGCCTGCGGAGCTGACTGATGTGGGCACCACACCCAAGCGCCAAACCGATATCTTCGGCCAGCGTACGGATGTAAGTCCCCTTACTGCAGGTGACTTCAAGCTCGAAGGCTTCGCCGTCAAACGCAAGCTGGCGCGCATCATACACGCTTACCCGCCGCGCTGCACGCTCTACCTGCTTACCCTCGCGGGCCAGCTCATAGAGCTTTTTGCCCTGATGCTTGAGCGCTGAATACATCGGCGGCACCTGATCGATCTCACCACGAAAGCGCGCAATAGCAGCTTCAATGTCATCCGCTGTTAACGACGGCACATCGCGGCGTTCAATCACCGTGCCTTCTGCATCACCGGTGTCGGTGATCACACCCAGCTCAACGCGGGTGCGATACATCTTGTCGGCTTCCAGCAGGTGCGCGGAGAACTTGGTGGCCTCGCCCAGGCAAATCGGCAATAAGCCGGTTGCCATAGGGTCCAGCGTGCCGGTATGTCCGGCTTTTTGGGCCTCGAACAAACGACGCACACGCTGCAAGGCATGGTTGCTGGAAATGCCCTTGGGCTTATCCAGCAGTAACACCCCATTGACCGGTAAACCGCGACGGCGACGGGCCATTAGCGCGTCTCCTCACCTTGATCAGAATCACCTTCTTCACCTGCTTGACGAGCCCGGTCAGTCGACACGGCCTCTTCAATCAGGGAAGAGAGGTGCTGCCCACGCACCACGCTCTCATCGTAATGAAAACGCAGTTCAGGGACATGGCGCAGCTGAATGCGTTTGGCAATCTGGCTTCTTAGAAAACCGGCGGCACGCTTAAGCACCTGCAGGTTCTCCTTGATACGCTCAGGCTCCTGCTCACCCAACAGGGTGACATGGATATCGGCGTAGCCAAGATCACGGCTAACGGTTACGCCGCTCACCGTGATCATGCCCAAACGCGGGTCTTTCACTTCGCGTTGAATAAGTACCGCCAGCTCCTTTTGGAGCTGGTCGGCTACTCGGTCGGTACGCTTAAATTCGCGCATGGTTGTCTCCTCGCGGCCTTACAGGCTGCGCTCGACTCTGACTTGATCGAAGACTTCGATCTTGTCGCCGACCTGGACATCGTTGTAGTTCTTCACGCCGATGCCACACTCCATACCGTTACGCACTTCTTGTACGTCGTCCTTGAAGCGGCGCAGCGATTCGAGCTCGCCTTCGTAGATGACCACGTTGTCACGCAGTACGCGGATGCGTTTGCTGCGAGACACGGAACCTTCGACGACCATACAACCCGCCACTGCACCGATCTTCGGCGCACGGAACACATCGCGCACTTCGGCAACACCGACGATCTCTTCTTTCCAGTCGGGGGCGAGCATACCGCTCATCGCCTGCTTGACCTCATCGATCAAGTGGTAGATGACGCTGTAGTAACGCAGATCCAGGCCTTCACGCTCGATAATCTCGCGGGCAGCGGCGTCGGCACGGACGTTGAAGCCGACCACGATTGCCTCAGAGGCCAGCGCCAGGTTGGCGTCAGTACCGGTGATACCACCAACACCTGAAGAGACCACAGCCACTTGTACTTCATCAGTGGAGAGTTCTTCCAGGGCACCTTTAATCGCCTCCAGAGAGCCTTGTACGTCGGCTTTAAGAACGATATTAACCTTGGCCACTTCATCCTGACCCATCTGGCTAAACATGTTCTCAAGCTTGGCTTTCTGCTGACGCGCCAGACGTACTTCGCGGTACTTGCCTTGACGGAAGTTAGCCACTTCACGGGCTTTCTTCTCATCGGCCACGACCATGAAGTCATCACCCGCATCCGGCGTACCGTCCAGGCCCTGAATCTCAACGGGCATGGCCGGGCCGACGCTCTCAACCTGCAGGCCAAGTTCGTTGGTCAGCGCACGTACACGGCCGTAGTGCAGGCCAGCCAGAACGATGTCGCCTTTCTGCAGCGTACCGTTTTGAACCAGTACGGTGGCAACGGGGCCACGACCTCGGTCAAGGCGCGACTCAACGACAACGCCTTTAGCAGGTGCCGACGGCACTGCTTTCAGCTCAAGCACTTCAGAAACCAGCTGAATCGCCTCCAGCAGCTCTTCAATACCGTCACCGGTCTTGGCGGAAACGTGTACAAACTGCGTATCACCGCCCCACTCTTCGGAAATCACGCCGTGCTGCGAGAGTTCGTTACGAATGCGGTCAAAATCAACACCAATCTTATCGACCTTGTTCACCGCAACGACCATGGGTACTTCAGCCGCTTTGGAGTGCTCGATCGCCTCAATGGTCTGGGGCATCACGCCGTCGTCAGCAGCGACCACCAGGATAACCACGTCGGTTGCCTTGGCACCACGAGCACGCATGGCGGTAAACGCCGCGTGGCCAGGGGTATCCAGGAAGGTCACGCCACCATGGCTGTCTTCAACGTGGTAGGCACCGATATGCTGGGTGATACCACCCGCTTCACCGGTGGCCACTTTGGCACGGCGAATGTAGTCCAGCAGTGAGGTCTTACCGTGGTCAACGTGACCCATAACGGTCACGACGGGAGAGCGGGTGATCTCTTCGCCTTCATAGGAGATGCCTTCAAGCATTTCCGTTTCCAGCGCATCATCTTTCACCAGCTTGACCTTGTGGCCCATCTCTTCCACTACGATGGCCGCTGTATCCTGGTCAATCGTTTGGTTGATGGTCACGGCCGCGCCCATGTTAAACATGGCCTTGATGACTTCGTTGGCCTTGATCGACATTTTGTCGGCAAGCTCAGCCACGCTGATTGACTCAGGGATCGATACTTCACGTACAATCGGCTGAGTCGGCTTTTGGAAGCCGTGCTTGCCATTGCCGCTCTGACTTGGGCCACGGCGGCCGCCACGACGCTCGGCACGTTTTACTTTCTTCGCCCCGCCGCCGCGCTTACGCTCTTCGCGATCACCACGGTCATCTTCGTCATCACGACCTTTTTTCTTCGCGACAGCTTTCTTGGGCGGTGCAGTACGACGGTCGGTACGGCCTTCTTTCGGCGGTGCTGGCGGCATTTCCTCTGTCGCTGGCGCAGCTTCGATCTGAAGTTCGGGCACTTCAAGTTTAGGCTCAGCCGCTGCTTTCGCTTCGGCTTCTTTACGCGCGGCGTCTTCCGCTGCCTTGGCTTTAGCGGCGGCTGCTTTCTCGGCAGCTTCACGTGCTTCGCGCGCTTTACGCTCGGCTTCGGCTTCGGCCATATCGCCTACCAACTGACGCGGACCTGAATGCTTAGGCTCAGCGACTTTCGGCTTATCCTCTTCGGCGCTTTTGACGTACGTTTTTTTCTTACGTACTTGCACTTCAATCGTTTTACCGCGTTCGCCGGTTTTAATACGGCTGCGCGTTTTACGGGTCAGCGTGATACGGTTTTTGCTTGTATCAGTGTCGCTGTCGCCGCCATGGCTTTTCTTCAGAAAAGTCAGCAGTTTCTGCTTGTCTTCTTCAGACACGGCATCGCCTTCAGAGGCGTGCTTCAAGCCAGCTTCTTTCATCTGTTCTAGTAGGCGGGGCACATCACGGCCCACCTTTACTGCAAAATCTTTAACTGTCATATCTGACATAGTGACCCTCCTCAGCCCGTGACCTGTTTACTGTGTGTTCGAATCCGATGCGTTATCGTCTTCAAACCAGGGCGCACGGGCAGTCATGATCAGTGCCGCTGCGCGCGCTTCGTCCAACTCCTCGATATCGACCAGATCGTCGACAGACTGCTCGGCGAGATCTTCCATAGTGACAATGCCACGGCTAGCCAGAATGAAGGCCAGATGGCGCTCCATGCCGTCCATTTCCAGCAGATCAGTTGCTGGCTGGGCACCGTCTAGCGCTTCTTCCGAGGCAATCGCCATCGTCAGCAGCTCGTCTTTCGCACGTGCACGCAGCTCTTCAACCAGATCTTCATCGAACTCTTCGATCTCGAGCATTTCTTCAAGCGGCACGTAGGCAACTTCTTCCAGGGTAGTAAACCCTTCTTCTACCAGCAGGCGGGCCACGTCTTCGTCCACTTCAAGGTGCTGAACGAACGTGTCCACCAGGCTATCAATCTCCTGCTCGCGCTTGGAGTCAGCTTCTTCTTCGGTCATCACGTTGATACGCCAGCCGGTAAGCTCTGACGCCAAGCGTACGTTTTGACCACTACGCCCAATTGCCTGTGCCAGGTTATCCTGAGCAACCGCCACGTCCATTGCGTGGGCATCCTCGTCGACAAGGATAGACCCAACATCAGCGGGCGCCATGGCATTAATGACCAGCTGGGCGGGATTGTCGTCCCACAGCACGATATCGACACGCTCATTTTGCAGCTCAGACGAAACAGCCTGAACGCGTGAACCACGCATCCCCACACACGCCCCTACCGGGTCGATGCGGCGATCATTGGTCTTAACGGCAATTTTGGCACGTGAGCCAGGGTCGCGCGCAGCCCCTTTAATCTCAATCAGCTGTTCAGCGATTTCAGGTACTTCAATTTTAAACAGCTCGATAATCAACGCCGGGTTGGTACGCGACAGCTGCAGCTGGGCACCCCGTGCATCCGGGTCAACTTTAACCAGCAGTGCGCGAACCCGCTCGTTCATGCGGTAACGCTCGCCGTGGATCACCTCATTGCGCGGCAAGAAGGCTTCAGCATTCTCGCCCAAATCGATAATCAGGCCGTCGCGAGTGGTCTTTTTGACAATACCGGCCACCAGCTCGCCTTCACGGTCCGCATATTGGCGAACCACTTCAGCGCGCTCAGCTTCACGCACTTTTTGTACGATGACCTGCTTGGCAGTTTGGGCGGCAATACGTCCAAACATCGCGTTTTCGATCTGCTGTTCAACAACGTCGCCAAGCTTCAAAGGCGGGTCGCGCTGCTCGGCGATGGTCTCTTTGATTTCGTAATCTGGCGTTTCGAATTCGTCATCTTCAACCACTGTCCAGTAGCGGAAGGTGTCGTATTCCCCTGTACGGCGGTCGATACGCACCCGTACATTGGCTTCTTCATTTTCAAAACGCTTGCGTGACGCGCTCGCAAGAGCCGCTTCTACCGCCTCGAAGATGACATCCCGGGGGACGCCTTTTTCGTTGGAGATCGCGTCAACGACCATTAAAATTTCTTTACTCATGCGTTTGCCTCGCCAGAAAACCTGTCCTTTTGTGCATCACCCCGGCAGCCTGCCGGCAGCGCCGCCACCCGGTTAATCGTCGAACTGCGGTACGATGTGCGCTGAATCAATGCTTTCAATCGGAAAGCAGAACTCCTCGCCATCCAGTTGTAGCAGTACTTCATCACCCTCGACACCTGCCAAGAGCCCCTGGTATTTGCGCCGTCCATCAAACGCCACGCGCAGCTTAAGTGCGACATGGTGGCCTTGATAGCGGGTAAATTGATCCAGGGTATATAAAGGGCGTGCCATACCGGGCGAAGAGACTTCCAGCCGGTACTCACCGGGAATGGGATCTTCCACGTCCATCACAGCACTGACTTGGCGACTAATATCAGCGCAATTTTCCACACTGACACCGCTTTCGCTTTCGATGTAAACCACCAACCGCGAATGCTTGCCTTGGGAAACATGATCGATGCCCCATAGCTCAAAGCCCATGGCGGCGACGACAGGTTCAATTAGCGCATGTAGCGCTGCGTGTTTAGTGGCCACAGACAAAGCTCCTATAGCCGTTGCATCAGGCACCTGGCCAGGAGTTATTAGAGAAGCCAGGAGGCTGATTGGCGTTACCCGGAATGTGTCTCCGGCAACTCGGACGATATCCGCTCTTGAGACACGCTTGTTAACAAAAAGCTTGCTAACAAAAAGCCCCTTCACAGGAAGGGGCTTTTCATAAGAAACCTGTAATACCAACCAGGAAACACAGCGCAGGATTTACCTACTTGGCAATTAACCCTTATCGACATCTCATTACCATGATCTGTCAGGCTAGTCGCCTATCTAACGTGCTACCAGGAAATGGTAGCGGGGACCGGATTTGAACCGATGACCTTCGGGTTATGAGCCCGACGAGCTACCAGACTGCTCCACCCCGCATCAATCTAGGTCGACGATAATAGACACTTGAACCACTTACGTCAAGAACTCTTTTCGTCTCAGGCGCTAAACCTGGGTTTCTTTATCAAAACGTTTTTTGACGAACGTTGTTTGATAAAGAGTCTGGGAAGCTGGCGAGCCAGCAAAACAGATGGTGCCGAAGGCGGGACTTGAACCCGCACGACCATACGGTCACTACCCCCTCAAGATAGCGTGTCTACCAATTCCACCACTTCGGCATCAGGGGAGGCTAAAGAAAGCGACATCAAGCATTTACTCGCTGCTTTCCTCTAGCACTGGCGCGGTATTATCCACACTTGCAGGGCTATCGTCAAGCGTTGGAACGCTTTGCTGTTGCTCGATCAGGCGTGAATCAGGAATACCCGCTTCCGGCGCCTGGCCTGCTTGCGTTGCAAAGTACGCCAGCGCCATAGAGGTTACGAAAAAACCTGCTGCCAGAACCGCGGTGGTACGCGACAAAAAGCTACCGCTACCGCGCGAGCCAAATACCGTTTGCGAGGCACCGCCTCCAAACGCGGCACCCGCTTCGGCACCTTTACCCTGCTGAAGCAGGATCAATACAACCAGGGCGACCGCAATCACCACGTGGACCATAAGAATTGCAACTTGCATGGCGTTATCCTGCTGACTGACAAATGGCGTAAAAATCATCGGTTTTGAGCGAAGCACCGCCCACTAAACCGCCGTCGATATCCGGCTGGGCAAGTAGCTCAGCCGCATTTTTTGCGTTCATACTGCCGCCGTAGAGCAACCGCATCTGCTCAGCGAGCGCTGCACTAAACTCTGCGAGGTAGGCGCGGATTCCGGCCATTACGTCCTGCGCCTGCTCGGGCGTTGCTGTCCGCCCGGTACCAATCGCCCATACGGGTTCATAGGCAATCACGACCGCTTGGCGCTGCTCGGGCGCTAAACGCGTCATCGCATAGCCTACCTGGCGCAATACCACATCCATGGTCTTCTCGGCATCGCGTTCGGCAAGTGACTCACCCACACACAGAATGGGTGTCAGGCCATTATCCAGCGCCGCCAATAAGCGATCAAACACCTGCTCATCGCTTTCACAGTACAGCTCGCGACGCTCGGAGTGACCCACCAGCACATACGCCACTTCGAACTCTTTGAGCATACATCCGCTCACTTCACCCGTGTGTGCACCAGACTCGATAGGATTGAGCGTCTGGGCGCCTAACGCTAGCGGTGTATTGCGAAACGCCTGACGCGCCGCGTCCAGATAAGGAAAGGGGGGAATAAGCACAACGTCCAAGGCTGCAGGTAACGAGACATCAGCAAACGCGCTGCCAAAATCATTTATCAGTGCAGCGGACCCGTTCATTTTCCAATTACCGGCAATTAATGGCGTACGCATGAACTCTCCTCACTCAAGGTGGAGCGAAATGGTATAGGAGCGGCCTTGACAAGACAACCGCTGACAAGCACAGCTGCCTTATTTGAGCAAGGCTTGAACACGATCAGCCAGCCCCTGAGTCAACTGATCAACATTCAAGTGACCGCAGCCTTCTACCATCACGCGAATCAATGGCTCGGTGCCGGAGGGCCGCAACAGCACCCGCCCTTGATCACCCAGCTGTTTTTCAACGTCAGCAACAGCGTCCTGCAGGGCGCTTAATGCCATGACATCATGCGCCAAGGTCCCAGCGGGCAAGCGCACATTCACCAAGGCCTGCGGGACTTTCTCAAACCCTTTCAGCAATTCCGGCAGCGATGCTTGCTCACGGATCATCAATGCCAACACCTGTAGAGCAGCGACAATGCCGTCTCCAGTGGTTTGCACATGACCGCATACAATATGCCCCGACGCTTCGCCACCCAGCTCCCACTCGTTAGCCGCCATCATCTCCATGACAAAGCGATCGCCCACCTTGGCCCGTTTAAAGGGGATACCCAGCTTTTCAAGCGCGACAGCAAGGCCAAAGTTACTCATTAAGGTGCCGACCACGCCGCCTGCTAACAGGCCTCGCTCATGACGGTCACGAGCAATCAAATAGAGAATATCATCGCCATCAATTTCGCGGCCATCACTATCCACCATCAACACTCGGTCCCCATCACCATCAAATGCGATGCCTAAATCGGCCCCCCGGTGGATGACCGCAGCACGTAGCGCCGCAGGATGTGTAGAGCCTACTTGATGGTTAATATTCAAGCCATCAGGTGACGCGCCGATAACGCTGACCTCTGCGCCTAGCTCGCGAAACACGTTTGGCGCAATGTGATAGGTCGCACCGTGGGAGCAATCCAGCACAACGTTTAGCCCATGCAGGCTTAAGCGGTCTGGCAGTGTCGATTTGCAAAATTCAATATAGCGACCAGCGGCATCACCGATCCGAGTTGCCTTGCCTAGCTGGGCCGCTTCAGCGGTCGTTAACGGCGCCTCCAGCATGGCTTCGATACGGTCTTCTGTCTCATCGGGGAGCTTTTTACCCTCTGCCGAGAAAAACTTGATGCCGTTATCATCAAACGGATTATGTGATGCTGAAATCACGATCCCTGCATCGGCACGAAACGTGCGGGTGAGATACGCAATACCTGGTGTCGGCATGGGCCCCAAAAGCGACACATCAACGCCTGCTGCTGAAAGCCCGGCTTCTAACGCCGACTCAAACATGTAACCTGAAATACGCGTGTCTTTACCAATCAACACCCGCGTCCGCCCCTTTTCGCGGCGCAATACCTGGCCCGCTGCCCAACCAAGCTTGAGCATAAAATCGGCAGTGATTGGTGCCTGTCCGACCGTGCCCCGAATCCCGTCGGTACCAAAATAGCGTCGTGTCATGAATATTTTTCCTCGTTTAGCGGCATGTCGCACCCCTCCTGGAGTACCGCCCAGGCCATATTAACGGCATCGACCGTCGGCCCCACATCGTGCACACGTAGAATTTTAGCGCCACGCTCAACGGCCATGGCAGACAGCGCAAGACCACCCGCCAAACGCTCTTCAACCGGACGCCCCAGCACTTTGCCAATCATGCTTTTACGCGACATTCCCACCAACAGCGGCAAACCAAGCGCCTGCAGGGCATCCATATATTTTAGCAGGCGCAAATTGTGTTCAACCGTTTTACCAAACCCAAAGCCCGGGTCGAGCAGCAAACGGCTGCGACGCAGGCCAGCAGCCTCGCACTCCGCGACACGCTGCGCTAGATAATCAGCGACAGCCGCTTCCACCGGCTGGTCATAAGAAGGTGACTGCTGCATATCCTGCGGCTCACCCTGGCGGTGCATTAAACAGACAGGAAGCCCGCTGCCAATGGCCGCCATTAAGGCATCTTCACGCTCAAGCGCACGCACGTCGTTAATCATTCCAGCGCCCAGCGCGCTTGATTCGCGCATCACCAGCGAGCAGCTGGTATCGACTGATACCAACGCATCCAGCTCACGAACCAGCGCTTCAACAACCGGCCCGACCCGATCAAGCTCCTCTTGAGCACTTAGCGGCTCAGCCCCGGGGCGCGTCGACTCACCGCCCACATCAATAATCGCGGCACCTTCGGCAAGCATACGCTCGGCATGACGCAGCGCGTCATCCAGCGCTACGTGCCGACCACCATCAGAAAAAGAGTCGGGCGTAACATTTAAAATCCCCATAACGCGAGGAAAAGAGAGATCCAGTACATGGCGCCCGCAACGCATGTGCACATTCTCATTCATTGCGGGTGATAAAGAGGGGTCAATTATTGATTTCATGCGGCTGCCTATTAAAAAGAAGCACTGCTACTGCCTGAATAACAGCATAACAAAAAGGCGCCCCATATTGGGGCGCCTTTGCAGTGGCCGGAGCGTATCAGGAGCCCGTTGAACCACCTAGCGGGTCAGAGGGGCGTCGGCGAGGCTTGTCATCATCCTCGTCACCCTCATCCCCTGAAGCACCACCACCAGACGCATGATCAGTGGCGTTCGGTGAATCGTTCTGCGTCGTCGGTGCGTCATCGCTAACGGGCGTGCCACCACCAGGTGAATCACCGTCGTTCCAACCTTCCGGCGGACGCGGGTCACGGCCCTCCATGATATCTTTCAACTGGTCGGCATCGATGGTTTCGTACTTCATCAACGCTTCGGTCATGGCTTCCAGCTTATCGCGATTATCGGTCAGGATCTGACGCGCCTGCTCATAACAATCGTCAATAATCTTACGTACTTCTTTATCAAGACGCGTCGTTGTGTCACCCGACTTCATCTTGCTGCCGCCCTGGCCCGGGCCACCGAGAAACTGATGTGACTCATCTTCGTCGTACATGATCGGGCCCATCTCGTCTGACAGCCCCCATTTCGCGACCATGTTATGAGCCAGTTCGGTAGCGCGCTTGATGTCATTAGAAGCGCCGGTGGTGACACCGTTGGCCCCCAGCGTCATCTCTTCGGCGATACGGCCACCGAACAGCGAACAAATCTGGCTAAGAATCTGCTGACGCGACAGGCTATAACGGTCTTCCTCGGGCAGGAACATGGTGACACCCAATGCCCGACCGCGCGGAATAATCGTTACCTTGTAGACCGGGTCGTGCTCAGGCATCACCAGGCCGATAATCGCATGGCCCGATTCGTGATAAGCCGTATTCAGCTTCTCTTTATCGGTCATGACCATCGATTTGCGCTCAGCACCCATCATGATCTTGTCTTTGGCAAGCTCTAGCTCTTCCATGCTGACCAAGCGCTTGTTACGGCGCGCGGCGAACAGTGCTGACTCATTCACCAGGTTAGCCAAATCGGCACCTGAGAAACCTGGCGTTCCACGCGCAATAATCGACGGTTTAACGTCTTCTGCCAGCGGCACCTTACGCAGGTGAACGCCCAGAATATGCTCACGGCCACGGATATCTGGTAAGCCAACGGTCACCTGACGGTCAAAACGGCCTGGACGCAGCAGCGCTGGGTCAAGTACGTCCGGACGGTTGGTCGCGGCAATCACGATAACGCCTTCGTTGGCTTCAAAGCCGTCCATCTCAACCAGCAACTGGTTAAGCGTCTGCTCACGCTCATCATTACCGCCGCCCATACCGGCACCGCGTGAACGACCTACCGCGTCAATCTCATCGATAAAGATAATACAGGGCGACTGCTTCTTGGCCTGTTCGAACATGTCACGTACACGCGATGCACCGACACCCACAAACATTTCAACGAAGTCGGAACCGGAAATCGAGAAGAACGGCACCTTGGCTTCACCGGCAATCGATTTTGCCAGCAGCGTTTTACCGGTACCCGGCGGGCCCACCATCAATACACCGCGAGGGATCGTACCGCCCAGGCGCTGGAACTTGGTTGGATCGCGCAGGAAGTCGACAAGCTCCTCCACTTCCTCTTTCGCTTCATCACAACCGGCTACATCGGCAAACGTGGTTTTGATCTGGTCCTGAGAAAGCAGCTTGGCCTTGGACTTGCCAAAGCTCATCGGGCCGCCTTTACCGCCACCAGCGCCGCCCTGCATCTGGCGCATAAAGAACATAAAGATGGCCAGGATCAACAGAATCGGGAAGCTTGCGATCAGCAGGCGCATCCAGATGCTTTGCTGCTCTGGCGCTTTACCCACCACCGTTACATTATTGCTTAGCAGGTCATCCATCAGCTTGGGGTCTTCAGCCGCCGGACGAATCGTCTGGAACTGCGAACCGTCCGTACGCTCACCGTTAATGGTATAGCCATCAATGGTAACGCTACGCACCTGCTGATTTTGCACCTGCTCCACAAACTGGGAGTAATTGGTGCTTTGGGGAGCACTTTCGGTACTAAAATTGTTGAACACTGTCAGTAGCACAGCCGCGATGACCAGCCACAAAATCAGGTTCTTCGCCATATCGTTCAAGGGGCTACCCTCATTACAAGAATCCGTCAGTTAAACGCCAATACTGAGACCTTACACCAGTACCTGGCGTTCAACCATTGCCAAAGCACTATTAACTTTGGGCCATCTGTATCACGCTTATCTCATGCGTATAATGTGACACACCTTGCGCCTGCCTGTCTGGCAATCGCGATGATAAATCTTTGCTATGCACGACCTGTCAGTTTAGCCGCGAAACCCCTCCGCTAAAAAGTAGACTTCCCGCGAACGAGCCCGCGAGGCATCTGGCTTACGGATCACGACACGATCAAAACTGCCGCGCAATTCTTTAAGGTAGGCGTCAAATCCTTCCCCCTGAAACACCTTGGCCAGAAAGCGGCCTTTGGGGGGCAGTGTCTCACGGGCGAGCTCTAGTGCCAGCTCTACAAGGTACATAGCCTGAGGCTGGTCAATCGCAGCCATACCACTCATATTGGGGGCCATGTCGGACATCACAAGGTCTACCTGACGATTTCCCAGCCGTTCAAGAATCGCATTAAGCACCGACTCTTCCGTAAAATCGCCTTGAATAAAGTCCACCCCTGCCAGCGCGTCCATCTCCAGTATGTCAGAGGCGATCACCACACCGTCCATACCGACTTTTTCAGCGGCGATCTGACTCCAACCGCCAGGCGCCGCGCCTAGATCAATGATCGTCATGCCCGGGCGAAGCAGCTTATCTTTTTCATCCAGCTCCAGCAGTTTATAGCTTGCGCGAGAGCGATAACCATCCTGCCAACTCTGTTTCACGTACTGGTCGTCAAAGTGCTCTTTCTTCCAGTTGTTGCTGGTTTTGCTCACTGAATGTTTACGACTCGGGGGCTTTTGCTGCATATCAGAATCTAACACTGCAATATAGAGATGGGCGCGTTAACGCGATAGCTTTCACTTGGTGGCATTTCACCGTAAGATGGAACGTTAAGCGCTAACCGGGATACCGCAAGATACCATGAGCTTGTCACAGGCACAAAAGAAAGCATTTCGCAGCATTGGCCACCATTTGAACCCAGTGGTCACCGTTTCTGAAAACGGCGTCTCCGAAAATTTGCTCACAGAACTCAACCGCGCGCTCAACGATCACGAGCTTATCAAGGTGAAACTTGCCCTGCCTGAGCGTGACGACCGTGCGGCCATGCTAAACGAACTGGTCACCGGCAGCCGCGCCGACGTCGTGCAAACGATTGGCAAAATGGCACTGCTTTATCGCAAAAACCCTAAAGCCAATCCGAAGCTCTCTAACGTTTCACGCTTCGAGGGTCACCACGGCCGCCACTAACGCGTTACTGTCTGGCTGTTACAAAGAGCGATAAAAAGCCCGCGATTCGGTTGATATCAACCTGATAAGCGGGCTTTTTTTATGGGCGCCCATTAAGTTGGGCACCCACTAGCTCTATAGACCTAGCGCTTAGGCATATTCAACGCTTTCGATCTCATACTCAACGTCGCCACCGGGTGTTTTCACCACGGCAACGTCGCCCTCTTCTTTACCGATCAACGCACGTGCAATAGGGGACGTGACAGAAATGCGGCCAGACTTAATATCTGCCTCATCTTCGCCCACAATGCGGTAGGTCACGCTGGCATCCGTATCCAGGTTGAGCAGAGCGACCGTGACACCAAAGATCACTTTCCCTGTATTCGGCAGCTTGGTGACATCAATCACCTGCGCTACCGAAAGCTTGCTCTCGATTTCCTGAATACGGCCTTCGATAAACCCCTGTTGTTCACGGGCAGCGTGGTATTCGGCGTTCTCCTTAAGGTCGCCGTGCTCACGCGCTTCGGCAATCGACGCAATCACTCGCGGGCGCGCTTCGCCCTTCAAATGATTGAGTTCTTCGCGAAGACTTTTTTCACCCGCAACCGTCATCGGGACCTTGTTCATTGACTTGCTCCTGCATGCAGATCCTGAAGGCGACGCACCGTAATCTCCCTACCGTACTCAAGTGCCATACAAACGGCATTAGCGCCCGCCAAGGTGGTTGCATAGGGCACCTTGCGCGCAAGAGCAGTACGGCGAATGACCGAAGAGTCATTAATAGCCTGACGACCTTCGGTAGTGTTCACGATGTAGGCGATTTCGTCGTTCTTAAGCAGATCGACGATATGGGGACGACCTTCATAGACTTTATTGACGTGCTCGACCGCAAGCCCAGCGGCTTCCAGTGCTTCGGCTGTGCCGCGTGTCGCGCATAGTGTGAAGCCTAATGTTAGCAGAGAACGAGCGACTTCGATAATCCCCGCCTTGTCCGGCTCACGCACGGAAAGGAACGCCTTGCGGTCACCCTCAAGCGCCGGGATTGCTTCGCCAGCACCCAACTGCGCCTTAAAGAATGCTTCGGCAAAGGTCTCGCCTGAACCCATTACTTCACCGGTGGACTTCATTTCTGGCGACAGAATCGGGTCAACGCCCTGGAACTTATTGAACGGGAAAACCGCCTCTTTCACGCTATAGAAGTGCGGAATGATTTCGCGCTCAAAGCCCTGCTCGGCAAGTGTCGTGCCCGCCATGCAGCGTGCCGCAATCTGGGCCAGCGAGGTACCAATGCACTTGGAGACAAACGGTACGGTACGCGACGCACGCGGGTTAACTTCAATCACGTAGATCTCGCCATCCTGCCAGGCCAGCTGCACGTTCATTAAGCCCTTTACGCCCAGCTCCACGGCCATCTGCTTGATCTGCTCGCGCATCTCATCCTGTACATCGGCGGGTAGCGAGTAAGGCGGCAGCGCACAGGCGGAGTCACCGGAGTGAACGCCCGCTTGCTCGACGTGCTGCATAATGCCGCCAATGACTACCTGCTGGCCGTCTGAAACCGCATCAATGTCGATCTCAATGGCAGCACTCAGGAAGTGGTCCAGCAGCACCGGTGAGTCGTTGGAAACCTTGACCGCATTGGTCATGTAGTTCTCAAGCTCAGAGGCGTCGTAGACGATCTCCATGGCCCGACCGCCCAACACGTAGCTCGGGCGCACGACCAGCGGGTAACCAATGGTTTCCGCCTTGGCGAAGGCTTCTTCAAAGCTGCGTGCGGTAGCGTTAGGCGGCTGTTTCAGGCCGAGCTTGTCGATCATCACCTGGAAGCGCTCGCGGTCTTCAGCACGGTCAATCGCATCCGGTGTGGTGCCGATAATTGGCACACCAGCCGCTTCCAGCTCACGAGCCAGTTTCAGCGGCGTTTGACCACCGAACTGAACAATCACGCCAACCGGCTTCTCTTTGTCAGCAATTTCAAGCACGTCTTCAAGCGTCACCGGCTCGAAGTAGAGGCGATCAGAGGTGTCATAATCCGTCGACACGGTTTCCGGGTTGCAGTTGACCATGATGGTTTCATAGCCGTCATCGCGCATGGCGAAGGCGGCGTGCACACAGCAGTAGTCAAACTCGATGCCTTGACCAATACGGTTCGGCCCGCCACCCAGCACCATGATCTTCTGGCGATCAGATACGTCCGCTTCACACTCCTCTTCATAGGTGGAGTACATGTAGGCGGTATCAGAAGCGAACTCAGCGGCGCAGGTATCCACGCGCTTGTAGACCGGACGAACACCAGCGGCCTGACGCGTTTGGCGGAACTCTTTTTCGCTCACGTTCAGCAGCGTGGCCAGGCGCGCATCGCCAAAGCCTTTGCGCTTGAGCTGATAGAGTTCGCGCGCAGAGAAATCGCTTAGTGAGCGCTTGGCAACGGCGGCTTCGGTCAATACCAGGTCTTCCATCTGGACCAGGAACCAGGGGTCGATATTGGTCAGTGCGAAGACGTCATCCACGCTCATACCTGAACGCATGGCATCGGCCACATAGAAGATACGCTCAGCGCCTGCCGCCTGAAGTTCTCCCTTGATCAGGGCCATATTTTCCGGGTTGAAATCGGTAATAATCGGGTCGAGACCGTCGTTACCGGTTTCCGTACCGCGCAGCGCTTTTTGCAGCGACTCTTGGAAGGTACGGCCAATGGCCATGACCTCGCCCACCGACTTCATCTGAGTCGTCAGGCGATCATTGGCCTGCGGAAACTTCTCAAATGTGAAGCGCGGGATCTTGGTGACCACGTAGTCGATAGACGGCTCGAACGACGCTGGCGTGCGTCCACCGGTAATATCGTTTTGCAGCTCATCCAGGGTGTAGCCAATCGCCAGCTTGGCGGCAATTTTGGCAATCGGGAAGCCGGTGGCCTTGGATGCCAGTGCGGAAGAGCGTGACACCCGCGGGTTCATCTCGATCACGACCAGGCGGCCGGTTTTCGGGTCCATACCGAACTGCACGTTGGAGCCACCGGTTTCTACGCCAATCTCGCGCAGCACCGCAAGGCTTGCGTCGCGCATGATCTGGTACTCTTTGTCCGTCAGCGTTTGCGCCGGTGCGACAGTAATCGAGTCGCCGGTATGCACACCCATCGGGTCAAAGTTTTCAATCGCACAGACAATGATGCAATTATCTTTTTTGTCGCGAACGACCTCCATTTCGTACTCTTTCCAACCCAGCAGCGACTCATCAATCAGCAGCTCGTGGTTGTTGGAAAGCTCGAAACCACGCGTACAAATCTCTTCAAACTCTTCCTTGTTGTACGCCACGCCGCCGCCGGAGCCGCCCATGGTGTAGGAAGGCCGAATAATGGTCGGAAAGCCAAGCTCGGCTTGAATTTCCCACGCTTCGTCCATGGTGTGCGCGACTTTCGCTTTCGGGCACTCAAGGCCAATACGCTTCATGGCCTGGTCAAACAAGTCACGGTCTTCGGCCATGTTGATGGCGTCGGCGTTGGCGCCGATCATCTCCACGCCGTGCTTTTCCAACACGCCATGTTTTTCCAGATCCAGCGCACAGTTAAGCGCGGTCTGACCACCCATGGTGGGCAGAATAGCATCGGGCTTTTCAGCCTCGATGATCTTCTCAACGGCCTGCCAGGTAATCGGCTCAATGTAGGTAGCATCCGCCATGGCCGGGTCGGTCATGATGGTGGCCGGGTTGGAGTTCACCAAAATAACCCGGAACCCCTCCTCGCGCAGCGCCTTACACGCCTGGGCGCCGGAGTAGTCGAATTCGCAGGCCTGGCCGATAACAATCGGGCCAGCGCCAATGATCAAAATACTGTTTAAGTCGGTACGCTTAGGCATAACGGTTCCCGCAAAAAATGGTGACGAAGAGCGACAAAAGCGGCATACAGTGATGAAGCAGAGCCTGCGTTAGCGGCGTGCCTGCATCATCGTGATGAAGCGATCAAACAGCGGCGCTACATCACGCGGGCCGGGGCTGGCTTCCGGGTGACCCTGAAAACTAAATGCGGGTCGGTCGGTGCGCTCAATACCCTGCAGCGTGCCGTCGAACAGCGAACGATGGGTGGCGCGCAAATTGGCCGGCAGGCTCGTTTCATCGGCGGCAAAACCATGGTTCTGGCTGGTGATCATCACAGCGCCCGTGTCCAAATCCTGAACCGGATGGTTAGCACCGTGGTGGCCATGGTTCATTTTGACGGTTTTGGCACCCGAGGCGAGCGCGAGCAACTGGTGGCCCAGGCAAATACCGAACACCGGCGTGTCCGTTTCGAGTACGTCCTGAATGGCTTTGATGGCGTAATCGCAGGGTTCGGGGTCACCTGGGCCGTTGGCCAGGAAAACGCCGTCCGGATTCATCGCCAGCACATCAGCGGCGGGCGTTTGCGCGGGCACCACCGTCAGGCGGCAGCCGCGGGCAGCCAGCATGCGCAGAATGTTGAATTTCACGCCGTAATCAAACGCCACAACATGGTAAGGGCGCTCGCCTTTCGTTGCATCCGCATAGCCTTCGCCCAGCGTCCACTCACCTTCTGTCCACTCATAAGCCTCTTTGCAGGAGACTTCTTTGGCCAGGTCCATACCTTTCAAACCAGGAAAGGCGTTGGCGGCCGCCAACGCGCGCTCAACGGCGTCATCACCCTGTGCGTCTTCGCCTGCCAAAATCGCCCCGTTTTGGGCACCTTTATCGCGCAAAATACGCGTCAGGCGGCGGGTATCAATATCAGCGATACCCACAACGTTTTGGCTTGCCAGGTAGTCAGACAGCGTTTGCTCAGAGCGGAAACTGCTGGCCATCAGGGGCAAGTCGCGGATAACCAAACCGGCGGCGGCAATAGAAGCTGACTCAATGTCTTCAGCGTTAATGCCGGTATTGCCGATATGGGGGTAAGTGAGCGTTACGATTTGGCGGGTATAGGAGGGGTCAGTCAGGATTTCTTGATAGCCGGTCATGGCTGTATTGAACACTACCTCACCGCTTGTTAATCCGTCCGCGCCAATGGCGATTCCATGAAACACGCTGCCGTCTTCCAGGGCCAAAATCGCAGGTTTGCTCAATGCGGGGTTATTCAAGTCAAGGTCCTCCCATGCTGGTGGGAGCCTGTGGGCGCAGGCTCAGCGATGCTGGTTGAAAACATCCGCAGGATGCCCTCACCAGAATCGAGATTAATGTTTGAAGTCTGGTTTTTTTAAACCCGGCGTTGAAACCCAGCTACCAAAACTTCAGTATCAAATGCTTAAAACTCGGGTCGTAAAAAAGCGGGACGAAGCCGATAAAGAAAAAATCGGTTTCATCCCGCTTGTTGTTCTGGGCATCTCAGGTCTGTGATCAGGCCTATATGCCAAAGGCAATACAGACGCTGTAGCTAATTTCGCTGTCACTAAATTCGCACTAACGAACCTGAGCAGGCAGTGGGCTGACCAACGCAACAAGCGCGCCGTCTGTTTTTCATGGGCCACCCGGCCAAAATTTATGGAATGTTACAGCATATTCTGGCCTTTGACTACCCATAAAAACCCGCAACGCGTGGTGCGCTTCTAAAGCGGGCCAAGATCGATGCGATGCTTCTCACTAAAGCCCTAACACATCCTGCATGTCGTAACGGCCATGCTTTTGGCCTGCGACCCAGCGCGCCGCACGTACAGCGCCTTTGGCAAACGTCATGCGGCTGGAAGCCTTGTGGGTAATTTCGATGCGCTCGCCTTCGGTGGCGAACATCACCGTGTGCTCGCCGACGATATCGCCCGCACGTACAGTGGCAAAGCCAATCTCTTTATCGGTACGCGGACCACACTGGCCTACTCGCTCAAACACGCCGTGCTCTTTTAAGGTACGACCGAGGCTATCGGCCACCACTTCGCCCATTTTAATCGCAGTGCCGGAGGGCGCATCCACCTTGTGGCGGTGATGCGACTCGATAATCTCGATATCGTAGCCTTCATCGCCCAGCGCTTTAGCGGCGGTTTCCAGAAGCTTGAGCGTGAGATTAACCCCAACGCTCATATTAGGTGCGAACACCATCGCCACTTTATCGCGGTAGCTATCCAGCTGGGCAAGCTCATCATCGCTCATGCCCGTGGTGCCGATCACCATGCACTTATCGTGCTTGGCACAAAATGCCAGATTCGCCAGCGTTACCTGGGGCGCGGTAAAGTCGATCAGCACATCGAAGTCGTTAACGATTGCGTCAAGGGAGTCGACTGCGCTAACACCGCACTTGCCCACGCCCGCTAACTCACCAATATCCGCACCTGCCAACGAGCTGCCTGGCTCGACAATTCCACCGGCGAGCGTCGCGCCAGCATCCTGTTCAATAGCGCTTACCAGCGTACGGCCCATTCGGCCAGCCACGCCTACAATGGCAACTCGGGTCATGCGAACTCCTGCATTTTGCGATCAATTACGTCGAATCAAACTGAATAGTAACCAAGCGGTGATTATAACAGACGCTTCAAGCAGTGCTGTGCTTGTGTTTCAGGCGGCCTGACTTTCCTTGCCGCTGGTTTTCAACGCTCTAGCATCTAAAGGCATGTCTTCTAAAAGCGTCAGTTTTGCCAAACGACAATCAGTTCCTCGTCTTTCGCCATGCGCACAAGGTGATTTTCCACCACGCCTTCCAACTGATCCAGATGCTCCTCTTCCAGGGCTTCGATAGACACCAGCAACTTGTCAGCTTCTGCGTGCAACAAGCAGGTGCCTTTGTCAGGAAATACAATCCTGCCCTCCTGCTGGCTGTGCTCAACCTCCAACTTATGCGCCCAGTGCTTGCAAAGCCGGTTAATGATGCGCTCGCCTGATGCAGTCGCAATTTCAGCACGTGATAAAGGCATAGTATTCTCCACTGGATAAAGGGTGTTACCTCTAGCTTATGGGTAACAGGGATAGCCGCCAAACAGTTAAATGCCTTGATAGCGCAACAGCGTGTTCAGCACCGTCTGAAAAATGTTCTTACCGTAACAGATGTCATCTCGACAGCTACATCGGATTCCATGATAATGCATCACTATGAGAATGCGAATTATACCCAAAAACTTCATATTCGATGCTATGCGCTGACACCAGCTCCAGCTTGGCGCACTGACAACCGACCCACCCACAAGTGATCAATACGCTTATGACGTCCTCTCTTTTAAAAACGCTGATAGGTACGGCAGCGGTTGTGAGCTGCACTACGGCAGCGGCAGACCCTGTTACCGTTACCGATGTTACCGGCCGTGAAGTCACACTGGAGGCGCCCGCTGAGCGTGTTATCCTGGGTGAGGGTCGTCAGATCTACATGCTCGGCCTACTGGAGCCTGAAGCCCCGTTTGCGCATATCGTCGGCTGGCGCGAAGATTTTTTCCAAGCAGACCCTGATAACTACGCCCGCTACGCGGAACGCTTTCCTGAAATTGAAGCTCTGCCAACGTTTGGCGGCTTTAAAGACGGCACCTTCGACGTTGAGCAGGCCGCCTCGCTTAACCCTGACGTGGTCTTTATGAACCTTGAGGCCAAAGCCGCCACCGAAGATGCCGCCTATGATGACAAACTTGCTCAATTGGGCATTCCGATCATCTACGTCGATTTTCGTGAAGACCCCATCGAGCACACCATCCCCTCCATGCGCATCATGGGCCAGGTCATGAACGACGAAGCGGCGGCTGAGGAGTTTATTGACTTCGCTGAGGCGCAGCTGGCGCGGGTGACCGATGTCATTAACGAAGCGAACCCCGAGCGCCCCAGCGTCTTTATCGACCGCGCGGGCGGCTACTCGGATGAGTGCTGCATGAGCTTTGGGCCCGGTAACTTCGGCGAGTATGTGACACTGGCAGGCGGCACCAATATTGCCGACGGCATCATTCCCGGCAGTTTCGGCACGCTAAATCCTGAGCAGATCATTGCTGCAAACCCTGATCACGTTGTTGTGACCGGCGGTAATTGGGACGCCTACGTACCCGGCGGTGCCTGGGTAGGCGTAGGGCCCGGCTCTGATATGCAAGCCGCTCACGCCAAGCTTGAAGCGCTGACCTCGCGTACCGCCATGACCGGTATCCAGGCGGTGGAAGATGGTAACTTCCACGCTATTTGGCACCAGTTTTACAACAGCCCCTACTACTTCGTAGCCATTCAGCAGCTCGCCAAATGGCTGCACCCAGCGCTGTTTGAAGATTTAGACCCTGAAGCCACCCTGCAAGAGCTTCACGACCGCTTCTTGCCTATTGATTACGAGCCGGGTTACTGGGTATCGCTCCATGACGACTGAGACTATTGCCGCCGACAGCTACTCACAGGGGCGCGCCTTCTACCGCACTCAGGTATTCCGCCGCCAGATGATTCTCTTGGTGCTGGTGGTGGCGCTGTTATTTAGTCTCTGCGTTGATTTGGCACTGGGGCCAGCCCGCTATAGCTTGGGCGAAGTGGTCGCCGCTCTGCTGACACCCCAAAGCGTCAGCCAGCAGGCACGTGTCATTCTCTGGGAAATCCGCATGCCGGTGGCGCTGATGGCCCTGGTGGTGGGCGCCAGCCTTTCGGTAGCCGGCGCGCAGATGCAAACCATTCTAAGCAACCCGCTGGCCAGCCCCTTTACGTTGGGCATTTCCGCTGGGGCAAGCTTTGGCGCCGCCCTTGGGCTAGCCTTCGGCGTGGCGATTGTGCCCACTGCCATTGAGTTCGTGGTGCCGCTTAACGCCTTTATCATGGCCATGTTCACCGCGTTTCTCATCCACGCGCTGAGCCTTAAACGCGGCGTGACGGTGGAAACCATCGTACTGCTCGGCATCGCCATGGTGTTCATCTTCAACTCACTAATGGCGCTGATCCAGTTTTTTGCAAGCCAGGAAGCCGTCTCGGCAGTGGTGTTCTGGACCATGGGCAGCTTAACCAAAGCGACATGGCCCAAATTCTGGATTGCGCTGGGCATTCTTGCCGCCGTTATGCCGCTGCTTGCCCGTCACGGCTGGGCGCTTACCGCCATGCGCCTGGGCGATGCCAAGGCCGAAAGCATGGGCGTTAACCCACGTGCGCTGCGGTTGGAAGTGCTGGTGCTGGTATCGCTGCTTGCCGCAGTGGCCGTGGCGTTTGTGGGCACTATCGGTTTTATCGGCCTGGTAGGACCGCATATTGCACGCATCCTGCTGGGTGAAGATCAACGCTTCTTCCTGCCGGGTTCAGCACTTTGCGGTGCACTGATTCTTTCGGTGGGCTCGGTGATCTCCAAGATTATTATTCCAGGCACGATTATTCCCATCGGTATTATCACGTCGCTGGTGGGCATTCCCTTCTTCCTGTTTCTGGTGCTCAACCACAAGAAGGCTTCATGGTAACCCTACAGCTAACCCGCGTCTCGGCCCGCTACGGACGCCGCTCAATTCTGGAAGATATCACGACGCCCTGCTTTCAAGGCGGTCAAGTCGTTGCCCTGCTGGGCCCTAACGCTGCCGGGAAATCGACGCTTTTCAGGCGTATTCTAGGCCTGCTGAAAGGCGAAGGTGACGTCGCTATTCGCCATACAAGCGCCGGGCGCCCGGTGGCCTATATGCCCCAGGACACCGGCGCCAAAGCGGTATTGACGGTTTATGAGTCGGTGCTGCTCGCACGCATGCAAGGACGCAGCCTGAAAGTGCAGCCAGAGGATCTGGCCCAGGTGGACCGGGCACTTGAAGAGCTTAATATCACGCCACTTGGCGAGCGTGACATTGGCGATTTAAGCGGCGGCCAACGCCAGTTGGTCAGCGCGGCGCAGGCACTGGTACAAGAGCCCGAGATTCTGATGCTGGATGAACCCACGTCGGCGCTGGACCTTAACCGCCAGATCAACCTGCTAACGGTGTTGCGCCGCTTGGCAGATGAGCGCCAGATGCTGATTCTGGTGGCACTCCACGATTTAGGCCATGCGCTGCGCTTTACCGATGCCTCCATGGTGCTTGAAAACGGCCGCCTGATCGCATGCGGCCAGACCAAAGATGTCATTACCCCTGAGCTTTTGCGCCAGGTGTACAAGGTGGCGGCGCGTATCGAGCCGTGCTCGAAAGGCCGCCCCCAGCTTATCGTCGAAGAAGCTGTCTAAACCGCCGCCCTTCCAGGGCGGCGAGCGCCACCCCACTGAGCATCAAGGGAAGCGCCAGCAAGAAATTACTTGATACCGGAATACCGAACAGCACCCAGTCGGCGGCTACTGGCCAAATCAGTGCAATGTATTCAAACGGTGCAAGCCGCGATGCCTCGGCATAGCGCAGTGCCAGCGTCATGGCAATATGCGCCGCACCACCAAACAGCCCCGAGAGCACCAACAGCCAAAGGGCCTTTGTATCCAGCGCCGCCCACCCCAACGGCAGCGTGGCCAGCCCCGCAAGCGCAGACACCAAAATAAAGTAAAAAGCGATAGAAGCTGCTGTTTCAGTGCGTGAAATGCGCCTAACGGTAAGCAGCGCCCCTGCCGTTAAAAGTGCGCTTAGCGCGCCCAACACATAGCCGGTCATCAGGCCACTTTCAGAGCTGGCATTAAGGCCTGGCAACACCAGCACCGCCATACCGGCAAGCGCCAACAAAATAGCCCCAGCGCGATAAAACGAGAACCGCTCACCCAGCAATAGCACCCCGCCCACTGCCATAAACACCGGCGTTAGCTGAGCCAACAGCGTTGCCTCGGCAACGGGCAGCAGTGCGACCGCCGCAAACGAGGCAAACATCGCCGCCGCCCCCAACCCCGAACGCAGCGCATGGCCCAACGGACGACGCGTCGCCAGTCCTCCCGGGAATTCCCGGCGAATCATCAGAAAAACCATAATCGGCAACAGCGCAAACAACGAGCGGAAAAACACCGACTGCCCCACCGGCACGTCATCACTCACCGCTTTAATACACACCAACATGCCGGTAAACAGCAGACCGGAAAGAATTCTGAGCCAAATGCCCAACGTGGGTTTGTCCTGCAAGCTATCCATTACGCTTTATGTTCCTTAAACGTCAAAAACCACCGGCCTGGGCCGAGGGTCTACGGAACCTAACATTGTACAATTACGTTAGGGCAGTCACACTAATATCAGGACTTCATCTCTTCAAAGAACTTCTTCACGCTGTCGAAGAAGCCAGTTTTCTTGGGTGAGTGGCTATTGCTGCCTTCCAGGCTTTCCTGGAATTTACGCAGCAAATCGCGCTGCTCTTCACCCAGGTTGACCGGGGTTTCGATAACGACTTTGCAGAGCAGGTCGCCCGGCGCACCACCGCGCACTGGTTTGACACCTTTGCCGCGTAGACGGAAGAGTTTGCCGGTTTGCGTCTCCGGTGGAATCTTCAGCTTCACACGGCCATCCAGCGTAGGCACTTCAAGCTCGCCACCCAGGGCTGCATCAACAAAGTTGATCGGTACGTCGCAGTGCAGGTTTTTACCATCGCGCTGGAAGATATGGTGCGCTTTGATAGAAACCTGAACGTAAAGGTCGCCCGCTGGGCCACCATTAACGCCGCTTTCGCCTTCGCCGTTCAGACGAATGCGATCACCGGTATCAACACCCGGTGGAATCTTCACAGAGAGCGTACGCGTTTCACGCACACGGCCTTCGCCGTTACATTTGTGGCACGGCACTTTGATGTGCTGGCCGCTACCGTGACAGGTCGGGCAGGTTTGCTGTACTGCGAAAAAGCCCTGCTGCATACGCACTTGGCCGTGGCCATGACACGTGGGGCAGGTTTCCTTGGAAGAGCCTGGCTCAGCGCCGTCGCCATCACAGCGGTCACACTCAATGTGGCGTGGCACACGGATGTCGACAGTGGTACCGGCTACCGCACTCTCAAGGTCCAACTCCAGGTTGTAGCGAAGGTCGGAGCCACGTGCGGGCGCATTAGGACCACGGCGGCGGCCGCCGCCCGCGCCACCGAAAATATCACCAAACACATCGCCGAAGATGTCGCTAAAGTCACCCGCGCCACCACCACCGAAACCGCCGCCGCCAAAGCCACCGCCCTGGCCATCAACACCGGCATGACCAAACTGGTCGTACGCCGCACGTTTTTCGCCATCGCTAAGCACTTCGTAAGCTTCTGACACTTCACGGAATTTTTCCGAGGCAGTATCATCGTCCGGGTTTCGATCAGGGTGGAATTTTTGCGCCAGGCGGCGGTAGGCCTTTTTGATCTCTTTCTGATCGGCCCCTTTATCGACACCCAGGACTTCGTAATAATCGCGTTTGGACATGGGCCCTACGCCTCCTGGTTAACTATGCTCTTGATTAGGCGTCTTGACCGCGGAAACAGCAACGCGGGAGTCTCCTCCCGCGTTACCTTCTTCCTTGGTAGAAAGAGGATGTTACGACTGTTTTTTGTCGTCGTTGACTTCTTCGTACTCGGCGTCAACCACGTCATCTTCCTGCTTGGTGCTGGCATCCTCAGCACCTTCATCCGCCTGCTGAGCAGCTTCCGCCTGTTCGGCGTACATCTTCTGCGCCAACTGACCAGACGCTTCGGTCAGTGCATCCAGTTTCTTCTGGATGTTGTCCGTGTCGTCAGTCTTGACGGCTTCTTCCAGCTCGCTGATGGCGGTTTCGATGGCCTGTTTCTCATCATCCGTCGCTTTGTCGCCCGCTTCTTGCACGGTTTTGCGCGTTGCGTGGATCATGCCGTCGGCCTGGTTACGCAGCTGTACCAACGCTTCGAATTTTTTATCTTCGTCAGCGTGGGCTTCAGCATCGCGCACCATTTGATCGATCTCTTCATCCGTCAGGCCGCTGGACGCTTTAATGACAATCGACTGCTCTTTACCGGTCGCTTTGTCTTTGGCAGAAACGTTCAGAATACCGTTGGCATCCAGGTCAAACGCCACTTCGATCTGCGGAACACCGCGCGGCGCAGGCGGAATATCAGACAAGTCGAAACGACCGAGCGACTTGTTCTGCGTCACTTGCTTACGCTCACCCTGAACGACGTGAATGGTCACGGCCGTCTGGTTGTCATCCGCCGTGGAGAAGGTTTGCGTCTTCTTCGTCGGGATGGTGGTGTTCTTGTCGATCAACGGCGTCATCACGCCACCCATCGTTTCGATGCCCAGAGTCAGCGGGGTAACGTCCAGCAGCAGTACGTCTTTTACGTCGCCGCCCAGAACGCCACCTTGAATCGCTGCACCTACGGCAACCGCTTCGTCAGGGTTAACGTCTTTACGCGCTTCTTTACCGAAGAAATCAGCGGCTTTCTGCTGCACCATCGGCATACGTGTCTGGCCACCGACCAGGATCACTTCGTCGATTTCAGACGCAGACAGACCCGCATCTTTCAGCGCCATTTTGCAGGGCTCAAGTGAACGCTGAACCAGCTCTTCTACCAGCGATTCCAGCTTGGCACGAGTGACCTTAACGTTAAGGTGTTTCGGGCCAGTGTTGTCAGCCGTGATGTAGGGCAGGTTAACGTCGGTCTGCTGGGCGCTTGAAAGTTCAATTTTAGCTTTTTCAGCGGCTTCTTTCAGACGCTGCATGGCCAGGTTGTCACCCGACAGATCAATACCGCTGTCAGACTTGAACTGGTCGACCAGGTAGTTGATCAGCGCCAAGTCGAAATCTTCACCGCCCAGGAAGGTGTCGCCATTGGTGGCGAGTACTTCAAACTGGGTTTCGCCTTCAACGTCGGCAATTTCGATGATCGAGATATCGAACGTACCGCCACCCAAGTCATAAACGGCGATGGTTTTATCACCGCGTGACTTGTCCATACCGTAGGCGAGTGCGGCTGCGGTCGGCTCGTTAATAATACGCTTAACGTCCAGACCCGCGATGCGGCCTGCATCTTTAGTGGCCTGACGCTGGCTGTCGTTGAAGTAAGCCGGTACGGTGATAACCGCTTCCGTTACCGCTTCGCCGAGGTAATCTTCGGCGGTTTTCTTCATTTTCTTCAGCACTTCCGCACTTACTTGCGGCGGCGCCATTTTTTTACCTTTTACTTCTACCCATGCATCGCCATTGTCTGCTTCAGCGATTTTGTAGGGCACCATCTTGATGTCTTTCTGAACAACGTCGTCTTTAAAGCGACGGCCGATCAGACGCTTGATGGCGTAAAGCGTGTTTTCCGGGTTGGTAACGGCTTGGCGCTTGGCGGCCTGGCCTACCAGAGTTTCGCCGTCATCGGTGTAAGCGATGATCGAAGGCGTGGTACGGCCACCTTCAGCATTCTCGATAACTTTAGCACTGTCGCCATCAAGTACTGCCACACAAGAGTTGGTAGTACCCAGGTCAATACCAATAATGCGTCCCATAGCAAAAACCTCGAATTCAGTTGTCTCAATACTTAAAACGTGTGCGGGATTTCCCCGCGGGGTTGACCTTTATCTGGGGGCCGCCAGTGACTTTTCAAGGGCTTTTTTACGCTTTACGTCACTAAATCGGCTTAATTTGCCTTCTGACTGACCACGACCATCGCTGGGCGAACCAAACGACCATTGAGCAAGTAACCTTTCTGCATCACTTCCATTACGGTGTTGGGCTCAAGTTCGGGGTTCGGCACCATCGCCATGGCTTCGTGCACCTGGGGGTCAAAGGGCTCGCCCTGGGGCTCAACGCTTTCAACACCAAACTTATTGAGCACCCCTAGCTGCATGTTGAGCGTCATGGAAACGCCCTCGCGGTGCGCCTCAGAGGCGTCGTCCTGCATGGATTCAAGCGCTTTTTCCAAGCTATCAACCACAGGCAGCAGCTCTTTTACAAATTTTTCCAAGGCAAACTTGCGCGCCTTGTCTGCTTCCTGTTCGGCACGGCGGCGAACATTCTGCGCTTCAGCGGCGGCGCGCAACGCCTGGTCCTTGGCTTCCGCCAGGTTTTGCTCCAGCTCATTTACCTGAGCGGCGAGTACGTCGGCCTCCGGGTCGGCGAAGCTGCCTTCAAGCGGCGCCTCGTCGTTAATCAGGCCTTCCAGTTCCCCATCAATCAAGCGCTCTTCAGACTCTTGGTCCATGTCGGCCTCACGCTGTTGGCGAGCGAGTTCGTCATCTAATGGAGTTTGCGGTTCTTTTGCCATGCCATGCTCCTCAAAAGGGTTCGGGCTTTTTCTGCCCAACACTGCTCATAAAAAGTAATCAATAAATCAGTTTTAAAACAGCCTTAAACACGTATAGAGGCTATATGGGGGCCATAAAAGCCATCTCAAGAGGAGCATTGAAGTCAGTTATCGACTACTGTATAAAACAACATTTATTGGATAAGTATCCAGCTTCTGTGTCGCACCGCCTCAGGAGGCATCATGCTTACTCAGCTAGCGATTCAAGATTACGCCATTGTCGACCGCCTTGAGCTTGACCTGACCCACGGCATGACGGCCATCACGGGGGAAACAGGTGCAGGCAAATCCATTCTTCTAGGCGCACTGGGCCTGTGCCTTGGTGAGCGTGCCGATGCTGGCAGCGTGCGCCACGGCTGCGAGCGCACCGACCTATCGGCGCGTTTCGACATTCAACACCTGCCCGCCGCCGCCGAGTGGCTAACGGTCCGCGAGCTCCCCACCGACGAATGCCTACTGCGCCGTGTAGTGACCGCCAGTGGACGTTCAAAAGCGTGGATTAACGGCCAGCCAGCGACCATTTCGGACTTAAAATCGCTTGGCGAGCAGCTCATTCAAATTCATGGCCAGCATGCCCATCAAGCGTTAATGCGTGAAGAGGTGCACCTGGCCCTGCTGGATGACTATGCCGGGCTACGGGAGGCTCGCCAGCAACTGGCAGAAACCTTCCACGAATGGCGCAATGCGCGCCGACGGCTTAAAAAGCTCAGTGAAGAAGGCAGTGAAGTAGAAGCCAAGCGCCAACTGCTGCGCTACCAGGTTGAAGAGCTGGACCAGTTGGACCTGGGCGAAGGCGAACTACAGACGCTTGAAGAGGAGCAACTGACCCTTGCGCATGCCGAAGAGACGCTGCGTGAAACCCAGTTGGCTGCCGACTGCTGCGCCAGCGATGACGGCGGCGCGCTGTCGCTTCTTAATCAAGCTTATGCACACTTAAGCGCCCTACCGGGCAGCGATAAGGGCACACTTGCCAATACGCTCGCCATGCTCAGCGATGCGCGCATTCAGGTGGAAGAGGCCTCAAGCGAGTTGCAGCGCTTTGCCAGCAGCACCGAGCTCGACCCAGAGCGCCTGATGTGGGTGGAAGAGCGTTTGACGGATATACACCGCATTGCGCGCAAGCATCACGTCGCCCCTGAAGAAATTTACGCCCTGCATAGCACCCTTCAACGTGAAGTGGCTCAGTTGGAAGCCAGCGATGAGGACCTTGAAGCGCTGAGTGGGCAAGTCGCTGAGTATCGTGAGCGCTACCGCAGCGAAGCCAAGAAAATCAGCGATACCCGTCAAAAAGCTGCCCTGCGGCTGGGTAAAGAAGTTCAGCAGCAGCTGGCCTTTTTGGCCATGGGTAAGGCCCGCTTTGAAGTGGCCGTTGCTTCGCGTGAAACGCCTACGCCTGAAGGGCTGGATAGCGTACAGTTTTTGATCAGCGCCAACCCAGGCCAGCCTGCTCGCCCGCTCGCCAAAGTTGCCTCTGGGGGTGAGCTTTCACGTATCAGCTTGGCGATTCAGGTGGTGGCCGCCTCGCACTCGACGATTCCAAGCCTGGTGTTTGACGAGGTGGATGTGGGTATTTCAGGTGCCACGGCGGAAATTGTCGGCCAGTTACTGCGCAAGCTAGGTGAGAACGGCCAGGTAATGACCGTGACGCACCTGCCCCAGGTGGCCGCGCAGGCGCATCAGCACCTGCATATTGAAAAGCGTGCCAAGCGGGATACTACGCGTACCTATATGGCCTTGCTGGACGAGCGAGGCCGCATCAGCGAGCTTGCGCGCATGCTAGGCGGAGTCACGCTCTCTGACCAAACACTGGCTCATGCCCAGGAAATGCTGCATGCCAGCCAGCGCCCGCCTCATTAAGAGCTTTCTCAAATCACGGTTTAATTAACGGCTACCACGCAAAATACCCCCATGCTGCTCCCTGTAGTAACAAGGAGCGGCATGAGGGTTTGCATCACGGCCAAAACAGGTTTTGCGGGAAACCCTATTTTTTATTGATCGGCACGTTAACCTGGCGCGTTACGTCCGACCCGCGAGGGCGTACGTAAAGTACCAGAGCGTGATCGACAAGCTCGTAGCCGTGCTCTTCTGCAATTTCTTGCTGGCGCCGTTCAATGATGTCATCAAGAAACTCGATGATTTCACCACTTTCTAAACACACCATATGGTCGTGATGGTCTTCTTGCGTCATCTCAAAGACTGCGTGGCCACCGTCAAAATTATGACGAATTACCAAACCTGCTGATTCAAATTGCGTCAGCACGCGGTAAACGGTTGCCAAGCCAACATCCTCGCCCGCATCAATCAGTGTTTTATACACTTCTTCTGCGCTAAGGTGGTGTTGACCCGAAGCATTTTCGAGAATCTGAAGGATCTTGACGCGCGGCAGGGTCACTTTCAGCCCGGCTTTGCGCAGTTCATGGTTCTGATCGGCCATGGTTGCTCTTCGCAGTAACAGGTTAGGTCGGGTATGATCGACCGAAACCACGATAGTGAAGAACAGGTCCAAATGCAAAAATTGACTCGCATCATTACGCTTTCCGTTGCCCTTACTGTTGTAAGTGGCTGTAGTTACGTCGGTGTTTACAAACGTGACATCCCTCAAGGCAACCTGGTAACCGAAGAAATGGTTAGCCAGCTTCAGCCGGGCATGACGCAGGAGCAGGTCACCTACGTTATGGGCCGCCCTTTGTTGGAAGCCCCGTTTGATTCAAACCAGTGGGATTACGTCTATCGATTGGACGAAGCGTACGGTGGCGTTGTACAGCGACGCGTCACACTTACCTTTGACCCGATGGGCCGCTTAGCCAATGTTCAGCAGCAGGGCGATTTTTCCACCGATCTTCCGCTAAGCACCGACACCAGCCTGGGGCCTGCCGTTGAAGGCGCCGACCCGCTGAATGCGCTTCCCCAGGAGAATGTAAGCACGCAAACACCGGAGACAGCACCCGCGCCTCAGCCCGTATTGCGCGCTGAGTAACAGCGTTACTGGCCGCTTGCTTGGCGCTTGGCACGTTCCAGGCGGGCAGCTTTAGGGTCTATCTCAAGCGGGCGATAGACTTCGACACGATCCCCGGTGCGCAATGTGTGCGTCTCGGGGTTGCGTAGCGCTTTGCCAAAAATACCCAGCGGCGCCTTGCTGAACGTGTCTTCGGGCAACTCCGGAAATAGTTGAGGCAGGTTGGCAAGTGCTACCGCCTGCCGGGCAGTGGTGCCCTCAGGCACTTCCAGCGCCACCAGGCGCTGTTTGGCAGGCAACGCAAAGGCAACCTCTACTTGAAGGCGATCACCGCCCATACAGCTCATCAGCACGCTTAGTGAAGGCATCGACCAATTGACCGGCGATTTGCTGGAACAATCGACCAAAGGCCATGCTGAGCAGGCGGCTGGCAAACTCAAACTCCATTTCCAGACTCACCTTGCAAGCATCATCTCCCATCGGAGTGAACCGCCAGTGGCCTTTCAAGCGCTTAAATGGCCCTTTTACCAGCGACATCTCGATTTGCTCGGGAGCAAACAGGTCGTTACGTGTAGTGATCGTTTGCTCTATCCCCGCACGGCCCAGCGTCATTTCCCCAATTAAATGGGTGGCGTCACGCTCTACCAGACGCGCCTGACGACAGCCTGGTAAAAACTCGGGGTAGTGTTCGAAATCGTTGACCAGATCGAACATTTGCTGGGGGGTGTGCCGCACCAGGGCGGAACGATTGACGGTTGGCATTGACCTCTCCGCTGACTTCACAGTGCCCAAAGCGTATCATGGGAAACATTTATTCAGACCTTGAATGGTATCACGCCTCCCCATATAACGAAGGGGGTGCCACCGACAGATTATAGATGAGGTTTCATGGCCACTAAGAAAGGTAACAGCAAGGGCCCCGGCAGCAGCGTTATTGCCCAGAACAAGAAGGCAAGATTCGAATACCATATCGATGAGACCTTTGAAGCAGGGTTGGCACTCTCCGGCTGGGAAGTCAAAAGCCTGCGTGCGGGTAAAGCTCAGCTTACCGACACCTACATTCTGGTGCGTAACGGCGAGGCCTTCCTGCTTGGCAGCCACATCATGCCGCTTAATACAGCAAGCACCCATGAAATTGCCGACCCTACCCGCACGCGCAAACTACTGCTGCATCGTAAAGAAATCGCCAAAATCTTTTCGATTACCCAAGACAAGGGCCACACCTGCGTACCGCTCAAGCTTTACTGGAAGCGCAATAAGGTGAAGTGTGAATTGGCGCTGGTGACCGGTAAGCAGCTGCATGACAAGCGGGCGACAGAAAAGGATCGTGACTGGAGCCGTCAAAAAGGACGAATTATGCGGGAACATAACAAGGCTTAACTGGTCAATCAGGTGTGAGCACGTTAGAATGCTCATCTGAAAGAAGGGGGCGACATGGTTTCGACGCCGGTGACAACCCTTGCGGTGCATGCCGAGAGCGTGATGTATCTCGTAAATCCCACATCACGAAAAAATAGTCGCAAATGACGAAAACTACGCTCAAGGCGCGCTAGCAGCTTAAACTGTTAGCTTCTTGTCTGGCCCCAAGGTGATGTGCCTATTCATCATTGAGGGGATACGAGCTAAAGCTGATAGGACCGCGTTTGGTGGTGTCTTCTCGCCAAGCGTTAAACTTTAGAAGGCTCGCGTTGCTGAATCCTGATCGTCGGAGTCAGTGGCGTTAAAACAAATGACGGAATCTAAGCATGTAGAGCCAATAGGCGCGTGCTGGCGGACGCGGGTTCAATTCCCGCCGCCTCCACCACCTTAAGGTTTCAGGAGTTATCAGAACTTCTCACGAAACCAGCAATCAAGCGCCTCAGGGCGCTTTTTTGTTGTCAGGAGTATTCACCCAATACCTTGACATGCCCCCATTAAAGGGGGCATATCTGGGGGCACCAAGAGCCTACACCGATGAGGTGCCCCCAAATGGCCCACGTTAGCAATAAGCTGTCGGCTACCGCCGTGCGCAGCGCCAAACCCCAAGATAAAACCTACCGCCTTACCGATGGTGGGGGCATGTATTTGGAAGTTACCCCAACTGGGGGCACCTACTGGCGCATGAAGTACCGCTTCCACGGTAAAGAGAAACGCCTGGCCATTGGTGTATATCCGGAAGTGAGCCTTTCAAATGCCAGAGAAGCCCGCGACCAGGCCCGTAAGCTGCTGGCGCAAGGGCTAGACCCCAGCACCACCAAGCGCGTCACCAAAGAGCTTGGCAAAACATCGGCGGGAAACACTTTTAAGGCGGTGGCCACAGAATGGCTTGAGCATATCCACCGCCATGAAGTGGTACCCGATCACTACGCCCGTAATAAGTCACGCCTTACCCGTGACGCCTTTCCAGCGCTGGGCCATCGCCCTATTAACGATATAACGCCCCCTGAACTGCTGGAATGCCTGCGCAGGATTGAGAAGCGCGGCCACTTGGAAACGGCCCACCGGGTCAAAACGCTATGCGGGCAAGTCTTCCGTTACGCCATATCCACGGGCCGTGCTGAACGCGATTTGACCCCTGACCTGAAAGGCGCACTGCGCACCCCGAAGACAAACCACCATGCAGCGATCACCGATCCGGCAGCGCTGCCCCCGCTGCTGCGTGCCATTGAAGGTTATGGCGGTATGCCTGTCACCATTACCGCGCTCAAGCTATCGCCGCTGGTATTTGTGCGCCCCGGCGAGCTGCGCCAAGCCCGCTGGGCAGACTTCGACCTAGACCGTGGTGAATGGGCCTTTCAGCCCAGCAAAAACGCCGACCCGCTGATAGTGCCCCTGCCCCGCCAAGCGGTCGCCATGCTGGCCGAGCTTCACCGCCTAACGGGCCGGGGTGAATACGTGTTCCCCGGTGCCCGCAGCAGTAAACGCCCCATGAGTAACGCCACGATCAAGGCCGCGCTTGACCGCATGGGCTTCAAAGGGGAAATGACCGCCCACGGCTTCCGCGCCATGGCCCGCACCATATTGGCTGAACGTCTTGGTTACCCAGAGCAGTACATCGAACAGCAGCTAGCCCACAAGGTGCGCGACAGCAACGGGCGTGCCTATAACCGCACCACCCACTTGGAACAGCGCCGGGAAATGCTGCAAAGCTGGGCCGACTATCTTGACGCCCTGCGCGATGGTGCAAGTAATGTGGTGCCGATCTATAAGGGAGTAGCCAATCATGGATGATGAACTACTCCGTAATGCTGTTGAATCATTGACCGCTATAGAGCAGCGCCTTGAAGAACTGTATCCCGGCATTACGGAAGTGGAAAACGTATATCCGGGTTTAGAAAAAGGTCGAGCAGGCATGGCTCTACTTTTCCACGTGCTACGTATTGGCTGCGATTTTGATACGGCAGCTAAGCACCTAGATCAGCATCGTGAAGAACTGAGTTGGTTACAGGAAAATTACCAACTAGCTCGCACAGAGCCACTACGCCTTAGCCTTGATGAAATTAGCTTAGCCGCCTGCAACCACTTTCCCCCGCCGCAACTGGCCATGAATACACTCAACTATGCCTTCATGAGGGTAAAGCAAAATGATGACGCCTATCTTGGCGAGCATGGAGGTATGAAGAAGACCGAGCAGGCCCGCAGAAAAAGGCAGAAAGCTCGCACAAAGCAACAAGGTGGGGAGCTTGCTAGCGCTTTTTACGCGCTACATCAAGACGACCCAAAACAGTACCCAATCAGCGATAATGGATATTTAGCCGCAGAACAAGCACTGAACAGCACGCAAGATAAAATCAGGACAGCCGTTAAAAACGCAAATCCGCATCTTAAGGCTGCATGGAAGTCCGGCTTCCCTGCACCACCGTTTAAAAGCAGGGGGTAAGTTTCTCCAAAAACTTACCCATTACAGCAATAAAGTTTCTAGCCATCCTTCCAGCCATGTCCAAAGCAATCAGGAGCTACAACGACATGGCAAACCTAATCAAACTCCCCGCCGTCAAAGCTAAAACCTCCCTTAGCACCAGCACCATCTACCGTGGCGTTGAGCGCGGCGACTTCCCCAAACCTGTACGCCTGAGCCCACGTTCAGTGGCTTGGGTAGAAAATGAGGTTGACGCCTGGATCGAACAGCGCATTGAAGCGAGCCGCCAAGAAGGGGCCGCCTAATGTTGACCGCGCACCTGCCTACCCGCTATGCTTCGATTGCTGGCGCAAAATCGCTAGCAACAGACCTTGGCCGGTCTCAATCAGAAAGGCGCAACAGCGCCCCAAATGACGGCGCTTTTTTTATGCCCGTCAATTATGGCGGCTGTGCGTGGGACGCTTTCGAGCGTGCCGGTGTCCTTTCTGACCGGTCGGCCAACCCGCGTACAGTCGCCCCCATCCGATGCTTGGCCGCATCCGGGGACGACTCCAAACAGAAAGGAGTCACACCCATGGCATCACTACGCCTGTCCAACCTGATTACCCGCAGTTTATCCAGCCGTGCAGCCGCGCATAGAGCAATGGCCAAGGCCGCTTTATTTGCCGATTCCAGCACGCGCACCCGCCTTAAGCGTTACAACCACCACATTGAAAAAGCACAGCAACTTGAAGCCCAAGCCCTAGAGACTGCCAAGCGCAGTGCTGGAGGCATGGAATGAAATTATCCGCCCGCCAATTAAAGCGCCTGACTGAATTGCTTGCGCCTTACCGTACCGACCCCATCACCAAGCCCACCATTGAGCTGGCCTTACGCCTTGTGCGTAGTGAGGTACAGCAATGAGCCACTACCAAATACCTCAAGCCCACCGGGACGCTAGCGCCAATATTCAAGCGCTGGCGCTGACTACCAGCACCCAGGGCATCTATTGGGTAAGCGTCGATTTTTCCGGAGTGCTGCTTCAACTGAATGTAAGCGTTAGCCGCTGCGCTGACCTGCACAACCCCGCCGCCGTTTCCAAAACTTACAGCGTGTACTTGCCGCCTAGCCAACGCGCTACACATGACAGCCTTAAACAACTTCAAGCCATTGCCCGCGATCTGGAAGCGTTGCTTTCAAAGGCGGTGGCCGCATGAGTCATATAAACGATCTATCTGTAAAACAAATGGTAGAGCTGCGCGACATTGCCGAAGCCAACGCCACGCTTGCAACTGTATTGGGTGATGTCGCTTATCTAAGTGAGGGAGTCACAGAACAGCAGGCGCTTGCCTGGTCAACGGCGTTCCGCTGCATGGGGGAGCGTGCCGCCACCTTGGCCAATGCCTTGCTTGATGAAAGCATTGACCCTGCTGGCGCAGAGCTGGAAGGGGGCCACGATGCTGACTAGCACCCATGAAAAAGCCCAGCACAATGGCTGGGCCTTCTCCGCGCCGCTGACCAAAGCAAACGCTAAACCTGAGAATAGCACACGGTATGGGGCGCGCCTATGCCTTACCGATCAAGGCCAGCCCGCCGGGGTTGGCGCTGGCGCTGAGAAGCCACGCCCGGTAATTGGCAAGGTGGCTGTATGACCAGCCACGCCGCCTTTATTGATCGACAAGCCCTTGCTGATTCGCTGCTGAACTGTGGCCCGTGGAAGTGTGGCAACGACGACCAAGCCTTGATCGACCACGCCACCGCCCAAGCCCGCGCCATTGAGCTGGAAGCTGCACAGCTCAACGATCCTGTTTACGCTTTACAACGCGCCCGCCGCCGTGCAACCCAGCACCATCTAACCCCGCCCACGGGGAGTAGCTGTACCGCAGAACTAAGGCGGCTCGCTTGCCCGATATGGTGGCGTCGGCAGCTTCGCTGCCTAACCAGCCGCCGCCGTGAGCAGCGTCAGCGAATGTTAGGCCGCACCCAGAAGCGGGCAGGCATCTACGTGAGCAATGAAGGCTACCGCCGCCGCATTGACCAAACCACGCGCAACGCCCGCTTGCTTGAAGCGATCACGGCCACCAACCAAGACGGCGACCAATACACGCTGGCAGAACTGGCAGA
Source organism: Halomonas sp. AOP30-A1-24 (assembly GCF_052378165.1). Classification (NCBI taxonomy): domain Bacteria; kingdom Pseudomonadati; phylum Pseudomonadota; class Gammaproteobacteria; order Oceanospirillales; family Halomonadaceae; genus Halomonas; species Halomonas sp. AOP30-A1-24. The sequence continues at coordinate 12,320 of NZ_JBQSXL010000021.1, read as the reverse complement.
GCTTGGCCTGGCTAACCCTGAGTTTCGGCGGGCAGAGCTAATGCTGCGCATTGCCGACACTGAGCGCGAAGCCGACCGGGCAGGCCACCGGGGAATGTTCTACACCATCACCACCCCTAGCCGCTTTCACCCGGTACGGCAAAACGGCAGCATCAACCATAAATATGCTGGCGCCAACCCGCGTGAAGCGCAGGCGTACTTGCAAAGCATCTGGGCCAAAGCCCGCGCCAAGCTAAAGCGCGACGGTCTCGGTATTTACGGCATCCGGGTTGCTGAGCCTCACCATGACGGAACGCCTCATTGGCATTTACTGATATGGATGCGTCCGGAAGATGAACCCAAAGTAACCAGCATATTGCGCCGCTACTCTCTGGAAGACTCACCAGGTGAGGTTAAGCGAAACATCAACATCAGATTCAAGCCAGTAACGATAGACCGAAGCAAGGGAAGCGCTGCCGGGTATGTGGCCAAGTACGTGGCTAAAAACATCAACGGTAAGCAGCACGCCCGCCAAGGTGTTGAGGGTGACAACCTAGACCATTATGGCCAGCCACTAGAAACCAGCGCCCCGCGCATTGAAGCGTGGGCGGCCTGCTGGGGTATTCGCCAGTTTCAGTTTGTTGGGCTGCCGTCTGTCACCGTATGGCGTGAGTTGCGCCGTCTCAAGGATGAACAGCGCTTAGCCGATTGGGAAGCGGCCACCCGGCCAGAGCCGGAAGCCGCCGCGATCTTAGAAGGGTTACGCCAAGCGGCCAATGCTGGCGCCTGGGATAAGTACCTTCATTTGATGGGCGGCCCTATGCAGCCACGCGACGTTGCCCCCATTCGCCCATGGCGAGTAGTACGCCAGACCACCGATATAGCGAACTGCGACCCGATGACAGGGGAATGGTCGAGCGACACGCTTGGGCGCTATGGCGAACCGATGGTGGGCACTTGGGGCTTAGTGGTTAGCAGTCAGCTAGGTGAAACGGAATACCTGACCAGGTACTACCGTTGGACGTTTGAGCGCAAGAGTGAAGCCGCCGGGATTGATTTTAAGCGCGTAGGCGAAGCCGCAGCGCCTTGGACTCGTGTCATTAACTGTACGCACAGAGCCATGAAGCATGAGAGAGAGGCAAGGGAACTGGCAGCAAAAGGGCCATTAACTGCTTTTCGTTACATGGGCAGACAAAAGCCTAAGCGCCCGCTATGGCCTTGGGAAAAATCAATTCTATTTGAAAGAAGCGCTACCGAGTGGTTTAGGCGCACGTTCCCCACCCCAGCGCCTGAACAACTAGACCGCATCAGGCAAGAAAACGTTATGCCACTGGCAGCTTACCGTGCCATGTGCGTGGAGCAGCGCCTTGAGCATGAAGAACGCGAGCGCTTGCGGGCCTCCCTTGATGAAGGCCGTGAACTACTGATAGCCATGCTGGCGCGTGGGGAGCTGTCGCCCGCTGATATTCCACCGGGAGCCATTGCATGAACGGTGAAGCCCTACTTGCCCGCATTGCCCAGATGCAAGCCACCGCTGGCGCTGCCCGGCCGCACGGCCAGCCAGGTGCCCGAGCCAAACAGCATCAACGGCGTGCAACCGTGACCACCCGCATTGAGCCATGGCTGGCGATGATAGAAAAACGATGCGGCCTACTGGCTGAAGACCGTCGCTTTATTCGCTTGAGGCTGGCCACCCAGCAACACGCCGAAGCCATGCGGTTAGCCGAAGGGTACAGCGTCGCTTGGGAACACGCCGCTATGCAGGAACAGCGCGCCCACGTGAAGAACAACGCAGGCCGCCAAGCGGCTAACCGTTGGCTAAAACGGCAGCTTGAGCAATGAGCGCGCTAACGTGGTTAACCGTGTTTATGCTCACGGATATAGGTTTTAAGCGCCTGGTCAATGCGGCGCTGCCAGCCTTCACCCTCGGCCTTGAAATGGTCTACCACTTCGGGAGAAAGGCGTATTGACGTTTTAACCTTAGTGGGGGCGTGCTGGTGCCCACGTTTACCAATAGTGCGCTGTAGAGCAGAAGGTAGCACGTCGGCCATGGGGCGCATTTGCTTTACGTCCGCTTCTGTTAGCTCTCTAACTTCGCCGTCTTTATTTGTGAGTCGCGTTTTCATAGCGTCGCACCTCCCGTGCGTTGGCTTTCCTGAGACTGATAACCCGTATGCCATCGGTGATAGGCGTCAAGCACACTACGTGCACCCTTTCCCCTATCTTCCCCAAACCAATGAAGCGCCGTTCTGGGTAGTCAAAGCGGGTATCTTCCGAAAATACAGCCCCATCCCAGTCAAAGCGCTCTACCACCGTGAAAGGAAGGCCGCGCTCCTGTTCGTTCCGGGTGCTTTTGTTTGGGTCATAGTCGATGATCATAGGTTTTATTGTATGGACAAAAAGATAAGCCCGCCAGTTCCCTGCGATAAAAAGCTAGGTTCTTCTAGCGCTCAAACGCCTGAACCACGGGGGCAAGCAGCCCCGGATTTCGTGAAATTTTCGGAATCCCAGCGTGTACCGCCACAGGTGGGCAGCATCCGCGTAGCCATGCGGCGCATCACCTGTGCAACCTGTGCAACACCCCCACTTATTCAGGCAAAGCATGTACAGGTGGCACCCTACGAAATGCACACCTCAGCGCCGCGTCACTTACCAGCAAAGGCAAGCGCTTAGCGCCGCCGGGAGGTGACGCCATGCAATAGCCCAAAGGATAAAGAAAAGGCCCAATAAGGCCCAATTAACGGCAAATAAAAGCGATACGAAAATGAAGAAACGTGGTTCCCAGATTTATCCATCTCAACAGCGGCGTGCCGAGTTGGCGCGAATGCTCAATGAAATGGCCGACGCTGGCGACGTTAACGCCGCTGGCTGGCTACTGCTGTTATCTGAAATGAAACAATCCAAAGGCGAGGTATCCCAATGAACGACGATTTAACCACTTGGCAAACATGGCTTAAACAGCACCAACAAGCCCAAAAAGCGGCAAGCGCTGCCACTGCCAAAGCGTCAGATGCACACACCCAAGCTGACAATGCCGAACGCCGCCTAACCTTGATGACTCGACAGGGGCGCCCCGATGGGCTGGTGATTGCCGACCCTGCAACGCCTGAGCAGGTGCAACAGGTCACGGACTACCTATCGCTTGCACTCACTCGAAGCGCTACACATCACGACGACCCCCGGCGCTTGGAGGTGCAGCGTGAACTAGCCGACCTCAAGCAAGCACGGCTTGACCATGAAGAAGCCCAAGGCGTTTTGGCCGAACAGGTTAAAGCACAGGCCAGCGCCGAGAAGTCATTAGCGGCTGCCGCCAAGGCAAGGCCCGAGGCCTCCCCGCAAGCGCTGGAAGCCGTTACCCAAGCGATCACGAATCACTGTCAGCGCATCGACAAAATCAACGGCACCATCGCAGCGATGAAGGATAGCGACAGCATCGCCGCCGATCTGGAAGCCCAAGCCCAGCGCGCCGCCGAGGAAGTAGAACGCCTGGAAGCCAACGCGCTGCTTGGCGAGGTAGACGACGAAGCCAAGGGCCAAGCAGCCACCACGCTGGCTAAGGCCCGCAAGGCGTCGGAAAAGGCCGCCGAGCAGGCCGAAAAGCAAGCGAGCGCCCGACGCGGGCTGGAAAAGATGCGCGCCGACCTGCAAGCCGAGCTTGCCGAGCTGGAACACCTGCACCAGGGCGTGGGCTATGAAGTGGCACAAGCCGCCATGGCAAAAGCCGAACGTGAGCTTTTGAGCGCGATCGAGGCAGCCGACTTACAGGAGCGAGTATCTGCGCTCAATGCAGCACGGAATGACGCAGACCGCTTCGCACCCCAAGGCATCGGGTACCAAAGTGCGCATATTGAGCTGAGCTTACCTGTCTTTTACGCGGTTGAAGCGCCCGACCGGCTGGAATACTAAGCGAGGATCCCTGGCACCCTGTCAGGGGGTGGTCAATTTGGCCACCCCCTTCAAGGCTTGAAGCACTGAGCTGGCGCCCCTTCGCTACCCAAAAGCAAAAGGTACTCCCCACCCATCCCCGGCATTACGGGGGCAAGCAGTCCCGGAATTTGCCTATATGCGGCAAATTTTCAGGGGTTGGTTGTTGTTTCGTTATCACCCCACCAAGCCCTATGCCCGGCATACCGTGACCACCGCGCTACTTTTGAGCCGATATAAGCCACTTATGAGCTATTTAGATGTTTTATAAGGCTTTTAACACCAATGAGGCTTTGCCTCACCACCACGCGATAACCGTTAAAGCGGGCGCCCCATCACCCCGCCCAAAGGCACGCGATACAACAACCCAAGACAACCCAGCGGCATGACTTGGAGCGCGCCGGGCTGGCGCTGCGTATTCAGATGATTTTGTCACGCTATGGGTTAGGCAAAGGGGCCTAGGTAGGCATCTGGTCAATGGGGGTATGGGGCGAAGCCCCATGCAGCGAAGCGGTAACGACAATGCAGAATAAGCGCCTTGCCTGATTGGCCAGACGTCCACCACCCAGCCGCAAACACCACCGCGCCTTTCATTGCCAAACAGGGTTTTAATAAACGGTACTTGCTGGATAGTAGGCTGCAAATTTAATTACCCTCACACCTCTACCTGAGTTCAAAGCACGGGTTAATAGGGGTAGCGCCCCAGAAAAGGGGGCATAATTGGGGGCACATTTAAAAACACCCCAACAACATGTAAAATAAAAACAATAGCTTAAATTAACTTTAAGCGGGACGCCGCCTCCACCAGACACCCCTACAAATCAAGCACCTAGCGGTGCTTTTTTTGTTTCTACAGCCAGCCTTTGCATCAGCTACCTTACACAGCTAAGGTCGCCCTCTTCGCAGCTGGCATGCTCTTGCAGGCTTTGCGTACGTGCTTTGGTGAGCGCTTCAAGGCAGCCATTACGTACCATGGGCTGGGCGCTTCCCCCTTCGACCGCGCTACTCTCGAACGCACATTCGGCGTCACGAAAATCAATCCACTTGCGCTGGGCCACTCTGAGCTTCTCAAGCGATAAAGCATTACTATCAAGCCTTCCAATCAATACCTGATAAGCCTCATTAAGCTCATTATCGGCCGCTTGATACGTTTTAGCTGAACACTGCGTCATTTCCGCTTGGGTTTCAGGGCTAACACACTCCTCATTAGCACTTACCAAGCCGCTGAAGATCAAAATCCCCATGCCTGCCCATCGTGAAAGTAGTCGCATCGTCTTACCTATTCTGGTGGATAAAGCCAACGTGGTAACAAGAACGCTACCTGCCTTACAGGTTAGCCTCTTTTTCATGCGCCCATAACGGCAAAACGCCAGCATTTCTGCTGGCGCCCGTCGACTAGCTATAAAAAAGGTGGCTCGACCTTAATGAGCGGTCATTTCTTCAGCGATTTCATTACCGTCTAAATCGGACGGGTAGTAGGTCGGCCAGTGAGAGACTTCTTCCAGCAGTGCTTCGCGATCATTGCCCCAGTAAAGGTGAAAGTGATGCGCGTGGGTTGGGTAGATAGCGTGGTCGCTGAATTGAATGTACTGAGGAAGATTTTCAGCGCTCTCACCCTCTAACTCGAAAATAAACCGCACGCCACGGTTGCCTGCGTCGTAGGTTAAAATCTCGTAGCCGTCGTATTGATACTCGCCCGTGCTCTCTTCGCCGTTTTCGTAGAAGGTAATGTTATTGCCTTCAATAATGATACGGTCAACCGCTGTTTGGTAACCGGTGTCGTAGTACTCCTTGTACTCTTCAGCCGTTTTATCGCCATGCTCGGCTTTATGAGCAAATACCTCATCCAGCGTACCATCTTCTAAATAGGGATAGACGGACTGCCAATCGCCTTCCCAGTCGGATAGCGGGCGGTCCGCCACTTGGTCATCACTGAAATGTCCGGAGTAGATATCGCTGTTGTGGTCGTGGTCATGAGAGTGATCGTGCGAATGATCATGAGAGTGGCCATGATCATGGTCGTGGTGTTCATGCTTGTCATCTGCAACCACCGGCTGAATACCCGCCAATGCCAGCAAGCTGATGGCTAAGGCGCTGAGTGCTTTTGATGAAAGTAATGGCATTTTTCAGACTTCCTTTTTCAGAGAATGAATGGTTCTTAAATCAGCACAAAAGATACACTATAACATAACATAAATCAAACAAAGCATGTTGGCCTGAAACGTTAAAGCACCTAACGCTTCTTGGCGGCAAGCGGGTCGACCATCATCGTACCGGCCATGCCAGGTCCAGCAAGCACAACGGAGCAATTATCACTAGTCAACCAGTCGCCAAACTTGGTCGAAGTAGAAATCATTTTCGAAGAAGTTATGCGTTATATAGCTTTTATTAAAACAACATAAATTAGAAGTCGGCGCCATTTCATTGACAGTCAAAACAGCTTAACTATAAAGAGCTTAACGCTCTCTTTATTTGGCGAGACATTATATATGGTGCTCTTAACAATCATTGTTATTTTAACTATTTCCGCTTCTTTCCTTTGTTCGATACTTGAAGCCTCATTGCTGTCGATTACACCAAGCTATATTGCTCAGCTTAAAGAAGAGCGTCCTAAATTACATAAAGCACTTGATACATTAAAAGCCAACATCGACCGCCCGCTTGCGGCCATTTTAACGCTTAACACTATCGCTAATACGGCGGGCGCGACGGGGATAGGCGCTCAGGTAGCCGCTGTATTTGGGGATGTGTATGTCGCTGTCGCCTCGGCAGTTATGACCATTCTCATTCTGGTATTTTCAGAAATTATCCCTAAAACGTTAGGTGCCAACTACTGGCGCCGTTTGGCTCCTTTTCTGCCTCCTATTTTGAATACCTTAATGGTGGTGTTAATGCCCTTTATCTGGCTATCAAAAATGATTACTCAACGGCTGGGTGAGGCAGATGAAGGCATTGATGTGCGCAGTGAAATAAAAGTATTAGCGCGCGCAGGCCTGGAGGAAAAAGTGATGGATAATGATGAAACACGCACGATCACTAATATCCTTAATCTGCATGAGATTCCGGTGACCAAGGCGATGACACCACGCGCCGTCAGTGAAACGGTCACCCCAGAAATGACGGTGAGCGCTTTCGATGATCGCTTCGGCAAGCTCTCTTTTACGCGCTACCCTGTGATGGATGCAAACGAGCAGGCGTTAGGCTATGTACACAAGCTTGATGTTTATCACGCCGAGCCAGGCCAAACCATGCAAACGTTGATGCACCCAATGGGGACCATCGCCGATAGCGCAAGCGTTGAGCAGGTATTTACCGACATGCTAACCAGCCGTCACCATATGCGTGTGATCCATGATGAACATGGGACATGGCTTGGCATTATTACCCTTGAAGACGTTATCGAAACGATCTTGGGTCAGGATATTGTGGATGAAACGGATAAAATTCAGAACCTTAGAAACCATGCAAAGCAGCGTTGGCTCAAGCAAGTAACGTCCGATACGCCCCTTCACTAGCTGACCCTTAGCGAATATTTTAACCCCCTATGGCTGAAAAATAATGTGTCTCGCCACGTACCGAGTTTACGCTTATAGTCACTAACAATAAGCGCTTAGGCTACATGGTGGAGGCCCTTTATGCTGCTTTATGGACTGAGTTTATTAGCCGGTATTGTGCTTTTAACGCTAGGTGGCGAAGGATTGATTCGCGGCGCCGTCGCCGGGGCCAAACGGCTGGGCGTATCACCGCTGTTTACCGGATTGGTGATTGTCGGCTTTGGTACCTCATCGCCTGAACTGGTGGTCTCGATCCATGCCGCCATGAACCAGCAGCCCGACATTGCGATTGGCAATGTGGTCGGCAGCAATATCGGCAATATCCTGTTGATTCTGGGCCTTTGTGCACTTATCTGCCCGCTGACCACCCAGCCCCAAGCGCTTAAGCGCGATGGGTTGGTAATGATGCTCGCCACTGGGCTGTTTATTCTTTTAGCGTTTAACGGCAGCCTGGGGCGTTTCGATGCAGCGGTGCTACTCGCAAGCCTGGCGGCTTATCTGGTATGGGCCTACCGCAGCGAAAGCGGCCAGCACTCCCCTTCTGCCGAGCTACACACGGCCGAGGCAGAAGAAGTGACCCAACTGCCCAGCAGCACGATGTTTATCGTGGTGGCTTTAATCGGCGGGTTGGCTCTACTGATCGGCGGCTCCCAATTGCTGCTTTATGGCGCCGTCGGCATTGCTCAGGCGCTGGGGATTTCAGAAGCGGTTATCGGGCTTACCATCGTGGCTATCGGCACCTCACTACCTGAACTCGCGGTATCAGTGATCGCGGCGCTGCGGCGTCATGCTGATGTGGCAGTGGGCAACATTCTGGGCAGCAATATCTTTAATTTACTCGGCATACTGGGCATCTCCGCCTCTCTTCAGCCGCTACCGCTTGTTGAGCGCATGGCATCCTTTGACCAGTGGGTAATGCTGGGCGCCTCTGCGCTGCTGATTGCTTTCCTCTATACCGGCCTACGTTTATCACGTGGTGAGGGGTTATTGCTCCTGGTAGGATATATAGCGTATTTAGCGGCCAGTTTTACGGTGATTAGTTAGGCTTTTTACGACAACGGCTTGCGCTCGACTATAACGGCATTAAAGGCATAAGGAAGCACAATGATCCTTGGTACTCTGGGGCCTGAAGGCAACAATCATGCGTTGATTGCTGGGCACTATCTCAAGCGTCGGGCACCGCAAGGCGGCCAATGCATTTTCTTCGACACGTTTGAGGCGGCTTTCGAGGCACTGCTGGCCGGAGAACTAACCCATGTACTGCAATGTACGGCCCACTTCAGCCATGCCGACTGCGTAGGTCGCTATATGCATCGCGCCTTTCCAGTCGATACGTTTATTGCGGGCAGTAAGCCGCTGGCGCTGCTCGCCCGTCGTGATGCTTCCGAACCAGAACATATCGCGCTTCAGCCTGCCACGCGTTACTACACTGATTTAAGCGCGTTCAAGACGATCATTGAGGCACCGACAACCGTCGACGTTGCCAATGGATTGATTGAAGGTCGTTATCAGGCCGGTATTTGTGCAGAAGAAGCACTGGCCCAGGCACCTGATACGCTAACCTTGGTACGCTCGCTAGGACCGGCCATTGATAGCTGGGTTATCTACGCCACCGAAGCGCTGAATGAGGATTCGCCGCTGCATTTATAGCGTGTATTGGCAGCGGCGAACCCGGCAAGCTAGAGTGCGAAGATAATCAGCGCGCCCACCACCACAAGCGCCAGGCGCAGCCAGAGCGCTTTATGGGCAATGATGCCAAAGGAGATCGCCCCCAAGCCTATGGCCACCTTGGCGGTATCGAACAGCGCACCAGCGGGGTCAAAGGCAAGCCGAATCATGTCAGGATTAGCGACCATTGCTAACGGAATGATATAAAGCCCAATGCCCAGCGCCATGGCCTTCAACGCTACCTTAAGCCAGTTCTCTCCCACCATGCCCGCCGCGATAAAGACACCACCACACACCGGCGGTGTAATCGTCGACAGTAGCGCATACCAGAAGACAAACAAGTGCGCGAGTAACGGCTCAAGCCCCAGCGATGTCAATGCAGGCCCCGCCACCGAGACACAAATGACATAGGCGGCCGTGGTGGGGACTTCCATGCCCAGAATCAAACACGCCAGTGCCGTCAACAACAGCGCCGGCCACAGCATATCGTTGGAAAGCGACAGGATACCGGAGGTAATTTTTACCCCAAGCCCAGTCAGCGACAGCACGCCTATCACCAGCGAGGCGCAAATAATAATCGCGCCAATCATCGCAATCTGCCGCCCAGCGGTCACCATGGCAAGCATAAATCGGGTTATAAAACCGGAAAGAGAAAAACGCAGTGTGACGTTAAAAAACAGCAGGGCCAAACTGGCGAAAATGGCAATGCTCGCCGCATACTGAGGGGTGTATCCGCTGATAAAAATACACGCCAGCAGCAACACAAACGGGACCGCAAAAAATAGCGAGGTAATCAGCACCTCTTTACGGCTGGGCTGATCGCTTTTATCCAAAGGCTGCAAATCATGCCGAGTCGCGTAAGCATTAATCCCCATCCAGACCGTTAGAAAGTAAAGAAACGCCGGTAAAACAGCCGCCGCCATAATCTGTGTGTAGGGGGTTCCAGTGAGCTCCACCATGACGAAAGCCCCCGCTCCCATCAAGGGCGGCATGATTTGCCCACCCGAGGAGGCCACGGCTTCCACCGCCCCTGCCAGGGATTTCGGATAACGCAAACGCACCATGGAAGGAATGGTAATGGCCCCGGTAGACGCCACATTGGCGGAGGCCGACCCGGAAATGGACCCCATCAGCGCCGAAGAGATCACCGAGACTTTCGCCGCGCCACCGGTTAATCGGCCCGCCACAGCACTTGCCAGATTCATAAACCCTTGGCCTGCCTCGCCCGCGTTAAGCACCGCGCCAAAAATAACGAAAATCGCGACGACGCCCACACTGACACCGGTAAGCGATCCCCACAGCCCGCCTTCGGCAATGGTCAGCGAGCCCACCATGCTTGGCAGGGGAATACCTGGGTGACCAAACGTGCCAGGAACATACTGTCCAAAAGCGCCATACAGCAAAGCGAGCAACGCAACCAACGGTAAGGGCCAGCCAATAGCACGGCGCGCCGCCTCAAGCGCCAGAGCGATCAAAAAAAGCCCAATTCCCATCTGCAGATGGCTATCGATAAAACCGTACTGGTTGGCCAGTGATGCTTCGTTAAGGGCGATATAGCCACAGGCCGCCACACCCAGTAGTGTCAGCACCCAGCCGCTCGCCTGCTGCCAAGGCGTTTTGGCCATAAATATCAGCACCCAGGGCAGCAGTAATGCCATATGCAGCGGTCGACTAATTAACGCAGGCGTTAACCCGTAAAAGATAAGTCCCATGTGGAAAACCACGCTTAAGGTGCCTAGCGCTACCCAGCCACGCGCAGCGGGCGCCTCGTCGTCTAGCGTCGAAGTTGAAAAAAGTGTCATGCCCTATGCCTATCAGAAACGAGTCAACAACAAATAGCGACGCCACGAAGCGGACCTCGTGGCGTCGGCACTGCCTGGGAGAGAATTAACGCAGCGATTCGGGAACGTCGATGCCGGCTTCCTCGTAATAGCGCAGAGCACCGGGGTGCAGCATACCTGCCATATTGTCGAGCTGGTCCGGAGTAATACCGCCCCACCACGCGGTCTCTTCAGCCATGGCGTCACGGCGTTCCCAGAAGGTTTTGGTCAACGTATACGCGGTTTCGTCATCCATTTGTGACGTGGTATACGCCATGACCGGCAGCGACGTGGTTTGTACGTCCTCATCAATACCTGGGTAGGTGCCGCCAGGAATTATCTGACGCGGTGCGCCGGTCATGTCGATCTGCTCGTCAGTGAGACTCACCATCGAAATCGGCATGCCCGCAGCCACTTCGATAATATTGGGCGTTGGGTAAGAGCTGGCGGTTACAAAGCCGTCAATCTGCCCATTTTTCAACGCGTCGGGGCCGCTACCCAAGGCAGCATCGGCGACCTGTACACTCTCTTCCAATCCAAACAGCGCCAGGTAACGCGCGGCTTCACGTGCGCCGAACGTGCCCCGGCCAATCAGGATATGCTTATCTTCAAGTTCCTCAATACCCACGACACCTTTATCCTCACTTAGGATGAAGTGCATGGTAATCGCTGGAATGGGAAACAGGCCGCGGATCTCCTGAAAACGTGGGTTCTGACGTTCAGCAAAAGGCCCTTCACCCGCCATGGCCTGGTCAACCAATGCAGGCGGCGTGGTAAAAACATAGTTACCCTGGCGCGCCATGACTTCCATCACGTTTTGCACCGAGCCTTGGCTCTCCTCCAGGGTAAGAATAATAGCGTCATCCGTGCCTTGGCGAATGGCTTCTGATAACTCGACGCCCATCTGATAATAAGCCGTTCCCGCCGTTGCCGACTTATAGGTAACGCGGGTTTCCGCTTGGGCAGCCAGGCTAAGTGAAAGCGTGGTGGCTACGAGTAAGGGCGTGCATAAAGCAGAGCGTATAAAGGGGAGCATGTGTCAATTCCTGGTATCCAGCGACCTCAACGGCCTGATTTTTTTGTCGCGCTGAAAGAATAATAAACGCCAGCGGGCCAGGTCGTGCACAGTGCCCCGCCTAGCGCCGCTAACATTAGCATGTAATACGCCGAGCAGGAACGCTGTGCCTCAACGGAGTAGCCCGATCAAGACAGCCCGAATTCGATGCATAGGCAGCACCGACGGGCAATAATGGCAAACAGAGTATGGCACTCATCGTTCGTCTTACCGCATCGCTTATCGCTTGCAACTTTGGTTTATTACCATAAAGATTAATCGCTGTTAAAATGTATCGCACTTTATCAACAAACTTACTAT